>JACRQB010000186.1 GCA_016222925.1 Nitrospirota bacterium
TGTCGATTATAGATATATCCGGTGACCGACTCGCCGGAACGGAGCGTTAACGTCACATCGCCACGATAGTCGAATGCGAGTTCGACAGCTTCCGTTATTTCCGCAGTAGAGCTCGGCGTAAAAAGACGCCCTTCGAGAGAATCGGTCATGCTCGCTATATGATTTTTTATGTCAGTCATGGTGAGGTTCTCGTTCGTGACGTCTATTTTTTGTGAAGCGCTGCCCCCCCCCCCCTGATGGACTAGGGATGACACTCGCCTCGCTGAATCGAAGCGGGCTTCACAAGCACTGCTATCGCGAGGTAGGCGATAATGTCAGCTTGACCGTCCGAACAAATCCAGAGGCGGTACTAAACGTATCTTCAACTGCGGAGGCCTCATAGCCGCAATGGACCATGCAATCAGCACACTTTTCATTTCGACCAGTTCCATACTTCTCCCACTCCGTCAACTCCATTAACTCACGAAAGGTCGCGGTATACCCCTCTTGGAGTAAATAGCAGGGCTTCTGCCATCCAAACACATTATACGTTGGATTCCCCCAGGGCGTACATTCGTACTGACGTCGCCCCATAAGGAAATCTAAAAACAACGGCGATTGGTTGAACTGCCAACCTAGCTTGGGACGAGCAAGGATCTTGGAGAAGAGCTCTTGAGTCCGTTCCCGCTTCAAGAAATGTTGCTGATCTGGAGCTTTTTGATAACTATACCCTGGGGAAATAGTCATCCCCTCGACACCGAGGGCCATCATTTCATCAAAAAATGTTCGGACCCGCTCTGGATTCGCATCATCAAACAAGGTGGTGTTGGTCGTCACACGATGACCGCGCTTGAGTGCCGCTTTGATGGCCTTGACTGCCACCTCATACACCCCATCGCGACAGACCGCCAAATCATGTTCATCCTTGAGTCCATCCATGTGGATACTGAAGGTCAAGTATTTCGAAGGCTGATATTCGTCCAGCTTCCGCTCCAAGAGGATGGCATTCGTGCAGAGATAAATATACTTCTTCCGATCTACCAAACCCTGTACAATCGCTGCGATTTCAGGATGAATGAGTGGTTCCCCCCCAGGAATGCTCACCATGGGCGCTCCGCATTCTTCCGCCGCCGCCCAGCATTGTTCAGGTGCTAACCGCTTGTCGAGAACATGATCAGGGTACTGAATCTTCCCACAGCCGGCGCAGGCTAGGTTACATCGAAAGAGCGGTTCAAGCATCAACACCAAGGGATATCGCTTCACTCCCTTCAACTTCTGGGAGAGCACATACGTCGCCACTGTATACATTTGGGAAATCGGAACAGCCATTCCGTTCTCCTTCACTCGCTCGCGTTGTTGTTCTTGCAACCCTGTATATATGAACAGCTACGAGTCGTAGCTGCACGTTGGAAGCACATGAATGGTCGGGATTGTAACATCTCACCTAACACGCGTCAATTTCCAGGTCTTCCACGCATAACACAATTGATGGGAACAATCCCATCACTCCACATGCAGATCAGGTCCAAACGTAAGAGCGACCTTGGTGAATCTTTCGAAACTGTATACCGTGACGATGAGAAGGACCTTCGATGTAATGTGGATCCTCGTGCCCACAAGCTGGAGAATGCATTCATTTGTAGTTTCCCTCAACCAAGGATGTAAATGGTACGCCAATGAGAACACTGGAGGCGCCTTCCCACCAGCGACAATGACAATAAAGCGATAAAGAGCCGGAAGGTCAGCCGAAGGTTGGTATAGTCGCTTCGTTTTCTAGAACACAACACGCGCGAACCTGGTATTCCGCCTGCCGGCAACTTCTCCGAGAATCGAGACGAGCGTCTTGGACATTCCCGGGCGTGTGGGCTATGCCTCACTGACCATACGGGACGAGCGTGATCGTATTTTTTCAGGATGCAATCCTGGACAGCTCCAACCGCCCCTACTGCTGAGAAGCAATCCGTATAAGATCAACATCGCGATACCAAGATGATGGTAGCTCTTCAGTGCTTCCCATCTTACCGAACCCACGACTTCATAATTCAACACCATGGTCAACACCACATACACTGCCAACATGATGTATCCCAAACGACTCAACCCGCCGCTCACCTGAGCTGCTGCGGCGGCGACGACACAGGCCGCTGGGATCAGCCACACCAGATGCTGATCCCAGGTGATAGGAGAGAATAATAAGGCCAAGACCAAGGTTCCCGCGCAATCCCGTGCCCACGTAGGATCTCCTGGCCCTTGAAACGCGCGGCAACTTGACCACGCAAATAAACCAAGCAAGCTGATCGCGGCAATTCCGACGATCCCGTTTGCAACCAGCGACGGCAGATCTAACACCGGTTGATATCCTGGATCCACCTGCCGAAGCCGATGGGTTGGTGGGTATGTGACCAGGTAGCGCAGCATGGTATGGCGGAGCGAGAGGTTCGCCTTCTGAAGTTCATTTTCCTGCCGACCCTCTGCCTGCCGATCAAGCACGGATAGCACGGCATTCCTGGTCCATTCCGTGTGATGCTCCCACCAACTTGCGGGTCCCATATATAAGACCGGCAACAGAACCCACAAGATCGTTGCAAGTACCGTGTACGAGGCGACTCGCCATTGCCGTTTCCAAAGAAACAGAAGTACGAAAAGTGCCGGAGTGATCTTGAGCACGATGCCAAGTCCAACTAAGACTGCTCCCAGCCGTTCTTTCCCAACCCATATCGCGTAACTGCCGCCGGCCAGAATACCCAGCAGGATGAGATGCGGACCTCCGTCGTCGAGATCGTTCAAGATAAATTGTAGCGTCAACAACCCTGCGCCGATACCGACCAAGAGCCGGTTCCACACGTTCGCGTCTGATCTGCCACACAACATGCGGTGGAACAACATGATGGTGATGATTAGGCATCCGACAGCGACGGCATAGCGCAGGGCTAAGCTCGGGTTTCTGTCCAAAATGAGCAAGGGAGCAAAATAGATACCGGTGGTTGGTAAATACATGTAGCAGTAGTCATTGGCGTAGAGATAGTCCCCCGTGAGAAAGCGTCGTCCGATCTCGCGATGGATATCGATGTCACGGAAGTGGAATGAGCGCCCGAAGGAGATAATGTAGCCATGCACCATCGCCGCAATCGCAAGACCGACCTTCATCAGCCTCACAAAGAGAACAGATCTGACGAAGTCATTGATCCACTGAATGATCGGCTTTGATTCCATAGCGCACCAGCACACATACATGACCCTTGGAGAACACGTCAATCGTTACTTTTGCAGAAGAAGCCAGGAGTTAGATTACGTAGGTGAGAAGAGGCCTTAACAGCGGCCGTTACCTGCGGGGCAAGACCGGTATTTCTTTTCCAAGCGTCGAGAGATGATCCGACTGAGGCATCAGGGGTTCCCAACCGTTTTCCGTCGAAGACGCGGGAGATTCACCGTTTCCCTCCGCCTCTTTTTCCTTAGCAAGCTGCTCCACTTCCTCAATGAGTGTATCCATTAATTCTTCCATGGGAACTTTGCGGACAAGCTTACCCTTCTTGAACAAAATACCTTTCCCCTCACCGCCGGCGATCCCGATATCGGCCTCTTTGCCCTCTCCAATCCCATTCACAACACAGCCGAGCACGGATACATTTAATGGAGTCTTGATATGACCGAGCTTCTTTTCCAATTCGTTTGCCATCCGGACAACGTCGATTTCAACGCGCCCACACGTCGGACACGCAATGACATTAATGCCCCGGTGACGTAATTCAAGTGACTTGAGGATTTCGAACCCAACTTTGACTTCCTCGACGGGGTCAGCAGCCAACGACACACGCAACGTGTCTCCTATGCCCTGCGAAAGCAAGTACCCCAGGCCGATGGAAGATTTCACCGCACCGGTCATGGCCGTTCCCGCTTCGGTAATCCCTATATGCAACGGATAATCCGATTGATGGGCAAAGAGCCAATAGGCATCGATTGCATGATGCACGTCCGAGGCTTTGAGCGACACCTTCATATTGGTAAAGCCCACGTCTTCGAGCGCACGCACGGCATTGAGCGCCGACTCAGCCAGCGCTTCCGGAGACGGCCATCCGTACTTCTCCAACAACGGTCGTTCGAGAGACCCTCCATTGACACCGACGCGAAGAGGAATCCCTCGCTCATTCACGGCCTTAATGACTTCCTCAACTTTCCACCACGCACCGATATTGCCGGGATTGATACGGACACAATCGACGATTTGGGCGGCCTTTAAGGCAAGCCGATGATCGAAGTGAATGTCGGCAATCAACGGAACCGTCATCGCCGCTTTAATTTTCGGAAGGGCGTGGGCAGCCTCGTCATCCGGAACAGCCACACGGATGATTTCACAACCGACGGCTTCAAGTCGCTGAATCTCTGCGACCGTTGCAGTCACATCGCGTGTGTCTGTCGAACACATGGATTGCACGGACACAGGAGCATCGCCCCCAACCTTCACCGTTCCGACTGAAATCTGTCGAGTTTTTCGCCTGGCGATATGCATCTGTCGTAACTCTCTTACCCCTTACTCTTCACGCCCCAGTCAGCTCCCCTGTTCGTCTCCATGAGGAAGATGGCTAGCGAGCGCCGCATCTATGAGGGGCGATTGTACAGCTGGTGCTTTACCGATGAGTTCCTTCACGCTTTGATAGATCCCTTCAGCTGTTAAACCATACCGTTCCCGCAACAAATCTTGCGGCCCCTGTTCAATATACCAATCGGGCAAGCCTAGAACCTTTGTCCTCACCTCCGTCACTCCAGCTTCCGCAAGGGTTTCCAGCACGGCAGACCCAAACCCACCGATCTTGCAGCCTTCTTCCACCGTCACGACATAACGCACCCGCTTCGCCACATCGACGATTAGTTCATGATCGAGTGGCTTGACGAATCGTCCGTTCACGACTGCTGTGGAGACCCCTTCGCTACTGAGCTGTTCGGCTGCCTGAACAGCCTGCCACACCGAGACACCGACCGCAATGATCGCCACATCCGTTCCATCTTTTAGCAACTCACCTTTTCCAATAGGCACGGTTTGGGGAGCCGGGTCCATCTTCACCCCAAGACTTAGCCCGCGCGGATATCGAACGGAAATCGGTCCATTGGATTCCAAACAGGTTTTCACCATATGCTGCAGTTCGTTTTCATCCTTGGGAGCCATGACAACCATATTGGGAACATGCCGCAGGTAGGCATAGTCGAAGGCCCCATGATGCGTGGTCCCATCTTCCGCGACGAGTCCACCTCGATCGATAAAGAACGCTACAGGAAGATTCTGGGTGGCGACATCATGCACGACTTGATCGTAGGCCCGCTGCAGGAAGGTCGCATACATCACAACAACCGGCTTTATGCCCTGAGTCGCAAGCCCCGCAGCAAACGTCACCGCATGCTGCTCGGCAATGCCGACGTCATAGAGACGATCTGGAAATTCTTTTTCAAATGCCGTCAGCCCCGTCCCTTCGCACATCGCCGCCGTGATGGCCACAACGCGCTTGTCCTCACGGGCCAACTTGACCAGAGCGTCCATCGCAATCGCCGTGTATGAAGGACGTGCGGCTTTCTTGGCCGGTGCGCCGGTCGACCGAACGAACGGTGGACAGGCATGGAACCATACCGGATTCTTCATGGCCGGTTCATAGCCGAGCCCCTTCTTCGTAATGACATGAAGGAGGACCGGCCCCTTCATCTTCAGCACATTCTCGATCGTCGGAAGGAGATGCTCAAAGTTGTGGCCGTCGATGGGCCCGCTGTACTGAAACCCGAGTTCTTCAAAGAGCAATCCGGGAAGAATCACGCCTTTCGCAAGCTCTTCGGCTCGGCGAGCGAGCTTCTGCATGTCGGAGCCGATGTGAGGAATCTTCCCCAATAGCTGACCGGTCTCTTCACGCATCTTCCCATAGAACTCGCCGGTAATGGTTCGACTCAGGTAGGCAGAAATGGCTCCGACATTTTTCGAGATCGACATTTGGTTGTCGTTCAAAATCACGAGAAAATCTTTCCCGATCCCTCCGGCATGATGCAGCCCTTCCAGCGTCATCCCCGCCGTCATGGCGCCGTCACCGACGACACAGACGACCTTGTTCTTCTGTTTCAACTGCTCTCTAGCTTCGACCATGCCAAAGGCAGCAGATACTCCGGTCCCCGCATGACCGGCGTTGAAGGTATCGTACTCACTCTCTTCCCGTTTGCAAAATCCACTCAATCCACCGTACTGACGAAGCGTGTGAAACTGCTCACGCCGACCAGTGAGGAGTTTGTGGGTGTATGACTGATTGCTGGTGTCCCAGACGATCTTGTCGGTCGGTGTATCGAGGAGGTATTGCAAGGCGACTGTGAGTTCGACGACGCCTAAATTCGAGGCCAGGTGTCCGCCCACATTTGAGACCGCTCCGATAATCTGTTCACGAATCTCCTGGCACAATACCGGGAACTTGTCCGGAGACAACTGCTTCAGATCAGCAGGACTATGGATCGTCTTCAGTAGGGACATAGATAGTCTCCTTCGTTCGCTGCCCCATCGGCAGCAGTCCTACGCACAGGACTAATAGGTACCGTGTGTCCAGGCGCTAAATTTGGGTGGATTTTCACACATGAACCGCATGAAGTCAAGCACTTATGAAATGTGCCTGGGGGAGCGTCCTCTCTTCTAGGCCTTGGTATAAATGAACCGGACCGCCCTATGTTTGGTACAGACACCGGATGGTGTCGGTTAGTACGGAAAGTCGAGCCCGGCAAAAATGACTCCGCCTTCCTTACTGAACCCATAATCAATCCGTCCCACAACATTGGGCCGGATGATCCCCCGAAAACCAATGCCTGGGGTAATACGATAGTCTTTGAAACTCACATTCTTAAATGAGTTAAAAACTTGTCCGGTATCGATGAATGGTGCGATTTCAAAATCCGCCATGACACCGGCCAGACGCGTACGTACGATATGAATCCGCTCTTCAACACTGAACGCAATCAGTTGCTTATCGATGTATCGGTCTACGCCAAAGCCACGCAGGTTGTTCTGTCCCCCTAACGAGCTCTGTTCGAAAAACGGGACATCTGAGCCGAGCGTGGCTTGCAGATCTCCACGGATCACCAAAATCGCCCGTTTCGATTCACTCGCAAACATCTTTTTGATCTCGAGACCATACCGAGAATACAGAGGGTCGGCGCCATTTTTAAAGTTATAGTTCAGTTCGGCGTACGCCGTAATCGCCATCCCATCTGTGGGAGTCACTAAGTTGTTTCGCGTATCATAATGAAAACTGATCCGCTGGCCGAGAATCGTCGCCCCTCCCACACCTGGGGCATCGGGAAACAGATCTCCGGAAAAGGGAAGTTCCGTGGCACCCTGCTGAATCGACTGCATGTGCCGAAGTCGTTGGCTCACGGCGATCTGCGTTACTTCGTTGGCATAGACACCGAATTTCCAGTTCAATCGTGTCTCCGAAGCCGTGTAGTTCGACTCATCCTCCTTGATCGTGGTCGGCCCAAGCCCGAAAAATCGCACCGTGGCATTTTTGAAATGCGTGGCACTAAACCCGATGCTGTACCGTCCATTACTAAAACCAGGATCCACATAACTCAACAAGAACTTTCGCTCGATCCGCTCCGTCCAGGAGGCAATACCTCGGAGCTCCTTTCCACCCGGCTCGTAACGGAACAGATTGACGGTTCCCCGAGTACCAACGATCGTGTTGTACACCACCATCGGCGCAACCAAGTATTTGAGGTCCCCATCCGGTCCCGTCATCAGCGCGGGCACAATCAGCCCAAAATCGCTACCGTCATTCCGACTGGTGCTGATCGCTGGGATGGGGAAGTACTGCGTATCTGCCTGGGCTCGGTCAAGAAAGAACGGGCACACACTCCCGAACAAGGCAAGAATGAGAGCAAGAACAAGGCTACGCATACACGTATTCATGATTCCGCAAACGACGTTATGGCGCCTTGAGCTTGTCGGATTTTTTGCGGAGCTGATCGACGAGATCTGAATAAGAAGAGGCACGGAGAATCTTCGTGAACTGCCCACGATAGTTGTTTACCAGACTGACCCCATCCACTACGACGTCATAGACTCGCCAATCATTTGCCTTGTTGATCAAGCGATAATCAAGTGGAATCTCCGTTTTTCCTGAAAGCACTTTGGTCCTGACTTCCGCGTACTCTTTCTCCGTTCGCTCATTGAGATACTGCACGCCTTCACCGGAATAGGTTTCAACCTTATCCGCGTACGAATTGGTCAGCACCGTCTGAAAGAGATCGACAAATTCCTGTTTTTGCTGATCAGTCAGCTGGTTCCAGGGAGCTCCAAGCGCCCGTCTGGACATTTCCGTATAGTCAAATCGAGCTGATACCACCTTCTCAAGTAGGTGTCGGCGCTCCTCGGTCTTCTCCGGTTGCTTGAGTTCCTTTTCCTTGACGATACGGAGCACTTCATCGATCGTCGATTTCATAGAATCGGTAGGAGGCCCCGCATACCCTGGTACCGCCACCACTCCGATGCAGATGACCATCATGAACACCGCGAACCACGAGCTGCCGCCTCTCCACTCAGTCCACGTATTCCTGATTGCTATCATCGCGCCCCTCTCTCCGACACCAATATATTCATATTCGTCTTTCCCGCCACACCCAACAGACAGGTCCGGTTAGTTGACCTTACCATGAACATATTGACTCACCAACTCCTCTAAGTCGAGGCCCGATTCCGTATCACGAATGGCATCTCCCGGCTTCAGAGGGTCTCCTCCTCCTCCTGGCGAGAGCGCGAGGTATTTTTCACCGATGATCCCTCTAGTTTTAATCGAGGCGATGGTATCGGAATAAAGCTTCGTCCCATTTTGAACCGCCAGCCTCACCATCGCCCGGTCCTCTTTCAGTCTGATTGCCTTGACTCGACCCACTTCCACGCCGGCAACCTCCACAGCTGCTCCGGACTTCAGCCCTGTGGCTGAATTGAACAGCGCATCCACTTCGTAGACATCTCCCCCGATGAGTTCCAACTTGCCGAGTTTCATCGAGAGATAGCCCAAACAGACAATCCCGACCAGCACGAAGACCCCGACGATCAGCTCCAATCTGCTTTTCTCCATTATGGAACTCCTCTAGCCCGCGGGCACCACCTTAGAGAGCGGCATCGCCCCACCAACTGAAATGAATTCTCTGATTTCAGGATCGGACGTCCGTTGAAATTCTGCCGGCGCTGCCATCACGGCTATTTTCCCACGTTTCAACATCGCGACATAATCCGAAATCCCGAATATCTCTGGAATCTCATGGCTCACCATCACGGCGGTAAACCCAAACTTCCGCTGCATGCTTGTAATCAGATCGTGGATTGACTTGGCCATGAGCGGATCGAGCCCCGTCGTCGGCTCATCGAAGAGAATAATCTGCGGTTGCATTACCAACGCGCGGGCCAGGCCGGCTCGTTTCCGCATGCCCCCGCTCAATTCCGCTGGAAATTTGTGTCCCATTCCCGCCAAACCTACCTGTTCCAGCTTTTCATCGACACGGCTGGTCACATCCTGCCCTTTCATTCGAAGTCGTTCTCTGAGCGGAAACGCCACATTTTCGAAGACCGTCAGTGAATCGAACAGCGCCGCGCCCTGAAACAACATCGCGAACCGTTTGCGCACTTCGTTGAGTGCATGGCCGCGGAGCCGAGAAATCTCGACTCCATCGACCCACACTTCTCCGGAGTCAGGCTGGAGCAAGCCGATCATGTGCTTCAGCAACACGCTCTTGCCTTCCCCACTGCGTCCAATGATCGTCGTGAGTTTGCCTTCTGGTACGTCAAGGTCGATACCTCGCAGCACCGGTTGTCCTCCCAACATCTTTGTCACACCGACGAGCTTCAGCATGGTTACATAAACAATGATGTCAGGAAATAGTCCCAGATGAGAATCAAGACCGACGACAACACGACCGCCTCTGTCGTGGCGGTGCCAAGCCCCTCGGCACTCATCTTGGTGTAAAAGCCTTTATAGCAACAGACCCAGCTCACGATCAGACCAAAACTAACAGACTTGAGAATGCCGCCATAGACATCTTTCCATTCCACCGCGGACTCGATGGAGTTCCAATACGAACCAGCATTCACACCAAGCAGTTCCACCCCGACCAGATGGCCTCCATAGATTCCCACCACGTCGAAGATGGCTACCAACAGAGGCACACCGATCAACCCGGCGACGAGTTTCGGAGTAATCAGGTATTGGAGCGGATTGATGGCCATCGTGTCGAGCGCATCGATCTGCTCCGTGATCCGCATGATACCAATCTCCGCCGTGATCGCGGAACCAGCGCGCGCCGTCACCATGAGCGCAGCCAAGACCGGCCCAAGCTCGCGAATCATGCTGATCGCAACCGCCGAACCCAACAGTCCTTCAGACCCAAACTTTCGTAATGTATAGTAACCTTGCAGCGCCAGAACCATCCCGGTAAAGGCGGCCGTCAGCACGACAACAAACGTCGACTTGTAGCCGATGAAGTGAAGTTGCTTGATGATTTGCATGCCCCGTAGCGGCGGACGTGCCAACCAGGCGAAGGATGCCACCATGAAGATCAGCATCCGACCCATTTCCGCCACATAGGCAAGGGCCCATCGGCCCATGAGTGCGAGTAGCGTCATGGTCAAATCGGTGAGAGTGCCTTCTTCGGTCGGTCGGTCGCCATCGCTGCCACATAGCTCCGGAAAAAGGCCGTCAAGGCCTCTGCTGCGACCAGACTCTGTCGACGGAGCCGGCCAAGACCCAAGAGGCATGAAGGGGAAGCCAAGATCGTCTCGATCCCTTTCAGCCACCCAGTGGGCCTGAGAAACAGATTGAAGTCAAGTGGAAGATCTTCGTCCAGACGATCCGACACGGATCGGATGATCACAAAGGGAACCTGCGCCCGTTGTGCTTGGGCAGCCAAAGCGGAACTTTCCATGTCGAGGCCGATGGCCTGAGTGCTCAACGCAAACTGTTGCTTTTCTCGGGCACTGCCAATTATGTGATCAGTCGAGACAAACCGCCCGATGTGTTCGGACGGCACCAGAGTCTCGACAGACGTCACGGCGAGGTCCCGTTCATCACCCGGCACATCAAGAACCTCTGACGGCTCGTCGCCATGATTCCTGCGATACACCACTTCACGACCGACCAAGAGTGCCCCGATATCCGCTGCAATGAGCGCACAGGCAAATCCCGTCGACACCACAAGGCTGAACGATTGGTTGTCAAGCAATTGGGCGGCGCTTCGCCCCGCTTTTTCAAGACCGACGCCGGTTTGAGCTAGCCAATATTCCCTGTCGCCTACAGTGCACACAAAAACAGTGCGACCACCGACTCGCCGCTCAGCGCCAGGAGGGAACGCCGACTGAACGGCGCTCATTTCCCAAGGGGTAGCGGCAAAAATGGCGATTCGTTTCGATGGCACAGCACCAGATACGCGCGGGGAAAGAGAATCGGCGTAGGTCAATGCTCGGACCGATACAAGTCAGTTCCTTGAATGTGATGACGAAGTTCGTCGGCCCGTATCTTCCCACGGGAACGGAGATTACGGTACATCGCTAGAGCCCACAGGGGGAAATACTGGCAATACCAATGATACCGAAGATAAAACACGCGTGGAAACCCCGTGCCGGTATGACTAATTTCACCCCACGAGCCATCCTTCATCTGCCAACGAAGGAGAAACTGCACCCCACGCGCAACGCTGAAGGAATCAACCGCACCAGCCGACATCAGCGCCATCAACGCCCATGCGGTTTGTGAGGGTGTGCTCTCCCCTTTGCCGTGAACCTCACCATCGTCCCTATAGGAGAGACAAGACTCACCCCACCCACCATCAGGATTCTGTTTTGATTCCAACCAAGCAACCGCTCGACGAATATACGGCGCCGAGAGATCTTCCCCGATGGCCCTGAGTCCTGCTAAGACAGACCACGTCCCGTAGATATAATTGACGCCCCAGCGTCCGTACCAACTGCCATCTTCCTCCTGCTCTTTCTTGAGAAACGCCAGTGCTGGTCCGGCAGCTGGATGAGTCTTGTCGTATCCCAATGCCCCGAGCATTTCCAGACAACGCCCGGCCAAATCAGAGGTACTGGGGTCCAAGAGCGCTTTATGATCGGCGAAGGGGATATAGTTGAAGACGACTCGGTTGTTATCTTTATCATAGGCACCCCAGCCGCCGTCGGATCCCTGCATCGCCAAGACCCAGCGCATCCCGCGGCCAATAGACTTGTTCAGCTCGTCCTCATGACCGGGAATCTTCAATTTAGAGAGCGCCATGATGACCACAGCGGAATCGTCGACATCCGGATACGATTCATTCTCGAACTGGAAGTACCATCCACCTGGTTCCGCGTTCGGGGAAGAGATGATCCAGTCACCGACAGCCTTGGTTTGCCGGGACATGAGATACCGGCCTGCTTTTTGGAGCACTGGATGATCCTGCGGCACTCCCGCTTCAACCAGCGCATTCATAAGCAACGCGGTATCCCAAATAGGAGAAAAACAGGGCTGGAGATGGAGAGTGGGAACGGACTCACCATCGACCATCGTGGAATCGTAGACTTCCAACGCCTCGATCTCGCGAAGCGCCTTGACGACCAGGGGATCATTGGCATCGTACCCTAAGCATTGAAGTGCCATGATGGAGTTAGCCATCGCCGGATAGATGGCACCGAGTCCGCCGGCCCCTTTGAGGTGATCCACCATCCAGCAAGCGGCTTTGTGCAGCGCTTTTTCCCGTAACGCCCGCATGGGCATCCGATCATACAGTTTCAGCATCACATCTAATGCCACGAAGAAGTTATGCGGGGTGAACCAGGCCTGATCCTTGTTGAACGGAGGGTATTTCCAATAGCGAACCTCCTGGCGCGGGATGGGGTACAACTCATCGATGCCTTGTTCACGTGGGATCCGGCAGACCGGGCGATGCGCAAATACAATGAGTAAGGGAATCAGCACGGCCCGGGACCAATACGAGATCGCATAGATACTGAAGTAGAACTTCTTCGGCAACAACATCAGTTCGACGGGCATATGGGGAACACCTTCCCAATCATACTGATCGAACAGGGCCAGCGTAATTTTTGTAAACACGTTGGCTTGCAGAACACCGCCCATGGCCAGAATCCGCTCTTTTGCCCGCACCATGAACGGTTCGTCCGCCGACACCCCGCATAACTTAAGTGCAAAATATGCTTTGACTGATGCGCTGATCTCCGCAGGGCCACCATAATAAATCGGCCATCCACCGTCCTGCAGTTGTGTCGCCTGGAGATATCGGACAGCCTTCACCTCTCGGTCAGGATCGACCCGATCGAGAAACCGACGCAGCATGACGTATTCAGAGGTCATTTGTCAGAAACCAACCGAAGCGATGCGACAGGAGTCAACTCCGTAGCAGGATCGAGTCGCCCTTGAACAGTCGAGAGCAGGCTGTCAGAGAGGCGGTTGAACAACGCCTTGATGATATTCATGAATCTTTATGACTTGACCGACAGGACTGAGGAGGGTGAAAGACCGGCATCTTGCAATGGTCTCCCTTCGTAAACCTTTTCAATACTCCCTGTAGATACCCCGAAGGCTTATAACAGACGATTTGAAACGAGTCAAGCGAGTGGTGGGAGAAGTGCCTGAAGTATCTATATTTTTTATCGGTATAGGCGATTGAGAACACCGCTTCTACCGTATCCATAACTGAACGTCGCGGCGTTACTAAGCCCATTGATGACTTCTGAGAGAAACGTCACCACTCTTCTACCACCAAAGTTACAAGGATTAGGTAACCAGCCCAGCCTGCACGGATCCACCGCTGTGGGTAATACTGCGGTCAGTGTCAGTGAGAGAGTGGAGCGACCTTGCAATTCACGCCGTTCAAGGCCAGCCCCCCAACCGGCACGATCACTGGGCCGATTGTGGCTCCCGTCAGGACTTGCGTCATAATCGTCGTGGCGGAGAGAGAGTCACGGCCAATACATCGCTGAGCCTGAGACAGAGGTTCCGATCTTGCTAGTATTCACCTTGTCTTCCGGCAGAAGCGGATCGTGATTCCTTGGGATGACTGATTCTGGTTCGACTGATGACTTATGCTGCCATTCTCAACATAGCCTCATCGGGGACATTATGGGTGTGGGCCAGAAAAAGACGGGCGCAGGAAACTAATGAAGGCAAGACGGGGAAAAGGCTACCGCGTCAAGAGAACAACGAGAATAACAAAGCTCCACAACGTGACTGACAGGCGCAGCCCATTGACAATGCCTCTGGCGGACCCTATAGGGTCATGGTCCAGCTCTTCCTTCCGCTCGTCCCGCGCCACCCGCAATGCGTCCTCCGCTTTACAGTTGGGCATGAGCAGTGCTTCTAATGTCACCTGGGCAAGAGTGAGATTGGTGACAGATTCGGGATGTGGCCCTCTATCCCGGATTTGCGAAAGCGCCATGATCCCTCCTCAATGATGCAGGTTGTGAAGCAGCTTTCCCACTCTTGCTAGAGCAACAACAATACCCTGGGCCATTCGCTCTTCATAGCAAAACCACTTTTTTAGGCCACACGCCAAGAATTGGCACGCAAGTGTGAATGCATCATAAGCCATTGACAAATTGTGCTTCACTTCAACAAGGACACCCACGTCCCAGTAAATGATGAGTAGTTCTCTCCACTACATCAGCAGCCCTTTCAGGCTACTAGGGCATTTTCCGGCCAATAATCAGGACATTCTTGAACACTGATAGGTTCAACCACGCACGTGAATTGGTACTGCAGAGACAAAAAGAGGCTACATCGGTAAGTAGAAACAGAGCCCGTCACCCTGGAGACGGGTCACGGTTGACGGTAAACCCGTTCCTAAACGAGTCTACCCAGGACATTGAAGAAGGGCGTGAGAACTCTCAATCTTTACGTTGATCAAAAGCTGGTGCTGCTGGACAGCCTACTCCTACACCGGCTGCAGATCGCCGAGCCTGACGGATACCAATTTTGACACCCCCGGCTCTTCCATGGTGACGCCGAAGAGGGAATCAGCGATGCTCATCGTCCGCTTATTGTGCGTAATCACGAGGAACTGCGCAGTCTGCGCCAGCTCCTTCAAGACCCCCGTAAACCGTCCGATGTTTTCCTCGTCCAGCGGGGCGTCGATTTCGTCCAAGAGGCAGAACGGTGTCGGCCTGATCAGAAAGCTCGCAAACAACAGCGCCATCGCTGTAAGCGTCTTTTCTCCGCCTGACAGCATGGTGATACTCTTCAGCCGTTTCCCAGGCGGTTGCGCCACGATTTCAATACCTGGCTCTTGATTACCGGAAGGTTCACCATTTTCAGCAGGCGGTTCATCGACCAACTGCAGCTCGGCCCGTCCGCCAGGGAAGAACTGACCGAAGACCTCGGTGAACTTCTGCTGCAACTCTTGGTACGTGGCTGAGAACATTTCTTTCGTCGTCTGGTGAATCCGCTGAATAATTTCCTTCAGTGAAGCGATCGAATTCGACAGATCCTGCTCTTGGACAGACAAGAAGGTGTGGCGTTCTTCCAGCTCTTGGTGTTCGCTGATCGCAGCGAGGTTGATGGGTCCCATTCGATCCATCCGGTCACGGAGCTTCTGCAACTGCTCTTTCAACTCGGCATCGGAGCGATGCGCGGGCTCCTCTACGGCTGTGGCCTCAGCCTCGTCCATCGGATCGCTCGACTGCGTAGGATCATCGATCAGTGTGAGGGGATCAAGCTGATAGGTCCCCGACAATGTTCCTTCGACAGTTCCCAATTGGGTGCGGATTTCCGCTCGACGAACCTCAACAGTCATCCGGGCATCCCGCAGGGCTGAAATCCCTCGTCGCAACTCTTCCAGACCGGATTCACGCGTGTGGCTCACCGTCATCTGTTGCGCCTGTCGCTCCTGAGCAGCGACCAACTCTCCCTTCACCCGCCCGGCAGTGACACCGAATTCTTGGCAGAGGCCCTCCTGACGAGTCTGTTCTGTCTGGCTCTGCTCGATGAGCCCATTCAAACTGTTCAGGTGCTCACCCAATGCACGATGCCGATCTTCCGTCTCCTGGATCTGTTGTGTCACCCGAGTGCGGTTCAGTTGCTCATGTTGCCGTTTAGCTCGCAAGCCCTCCGCGGTCAGCTTCGCCTCGGTCACATGGTCCTGGTGCGTTCTCATATTTTGATCGAACAACCGCAGTTGCTCGCGCACCTTCCCCAGCATCGTTTCCTGTCCGTTCTTCTCAGCCAGCCACTGACCCAATTGAGTCTGGACCGAGTGCGATTCTTGTTCCAACCGCTGACCTTCGCTGACACCATCCTGAATTTCCTTCTCTATCCCAGTGAGTCGATGGTCAAGGTCATTCAGTACATGCTGAAGCTTCTCTTCATCCTTACGCAGCGACAGATTCTGCATCTCGGCATCACGAAGCGCATCACCGAGTTGGCGGTCCTGCTGGGTAAGCATCTGGATCTGGGCAGACACCATCTCTCGCTGTTGCTTGCTCTGATCAAGCTCCGTTACAAACACATGGCGTTTGGTTTCAAGATCGATCACCTCTCGCCGACGTTCCAGCAAACCCGGCGTTCCTTGAACCTGACCACCCGTCACAATGCCCGAGGCATCCACCACTTCCCCATCCAGAGTCACTAAGATTGGACCGTTCGGAGCACTCCACGCATGTTGCTCCCACAAGTGCATCGCCTGGTCTAATGATCGAACAATGACGACGCGATCGAATAACGAATCGCGAGCCGACGTTCGGGCGGCATCGGTTTGGACCAACTCCACGGCAAGCCCGACAACGCCCGGCTGCGTGGCGATCGACGTCCACCAGTCATGAGTCCGTCCACCTTCCCATCGTGGACGCTGGGGAATAAAACTGCCTCGCCCCAGCGATTCTTGTTGAAGAAATCGAATCAACCTTTGCCCGACAGACGGTTCATCTACAAACCATCCTCTGACGCGCTCTCCCAACACCGCCTCAACCGCCCGTTCCATCCCGGACGGAACCACCAACCATTCGGCCACCGCATCCCGTACCCCGTCGCAAGACTTCAGAGCGGGGCCTTGCTGGATCCCCTGCCGACCGTAGCCCATCTCTTCACGAACCACACCCTGCAATGCTTCAAGGCGAGAGTCCACTCCAGCCAGCTCTTCCGAGCGTCGTAAGATCACCGGATCCAACGACTGGAGGGTGCCCGTAGCTTGAGCCGCCTCCTCTTGCACCGTGCGTTGTTCTGTCCGTAGTTGAGAGACAAGGCGATCGGCCTCTCCATATTCCTTGCGCAAGATCTCGTAGCGCTCAATCGCCGACTCACGCTGGCGTCGCAGTTCGTCTCGCTCCGACGACAAGCGAGTGCCGCGACCCGCGAGATCTTCCACTCGCTTCGCCAATTGCGAGATACCTTGTTCGGTATTCGCGACAAGCACAGCCAATTGCAGCACATCTTTGCGCCCTCGCTCCTCCTCCGCAACAGCTGCAGCACGTTGGTTGAGCAAGCGCGTCAGCTCTTCATCGAGTTCCCCGAGAGTCCGATCCCGAATCGCCATCTCCTCCTCCACCGACGTCAATGACAACTCGATGGCACGAAGTCCGGCAACCAACTGCTCTTGTGATCGGACTAGCTCCTCCAGCTCAGCCGATTCCTGTACCTGTTGTTGGCCGAATAACAGCCCGCGGTTTCGTTCAACCTCCGCCGCCGTCAACGCGTGGGCCTGCCGTTGTTCGACACCCGCCAGTTCCTCTCGAATCTTCCCGATGGAATCAGCGGTCCCAATCGCATCCAGACGCGCCTGTTCGAGTTCTGTTGTAAGCCGAGCCAGGTCGGCCGCTTTCTCAGAGTCTTGTTGATCCAGGTTCAGGACTTCGATGTCCGCCTCCTGCAACGCGTGTCGTAAGACCCTGAATTCCCTCGTCAACAATATCACTTCGATTCCGCGCGCCTCACCCTGCAGCGTCTGAAAGGTCCGCGCCTGGCGAGCTTGGCGTTCCAAGGAATTGAGTTGCTTTTTGACCTCTGCCACAATATCTCGGACACGCAGAAGATTCTGCTGCGTCGCTTCCAACTTCCGTAGCGCCTCGGCTTTCTGTTTCTTATACCGAACAATACCTGCAGTCTCCTCGATGAGCTCGCGCCTGTCTTGCGGCGACGCATTCAAAATCTGATCGATCTGGCCCTGGGCAATGACCGTGTGTCCTTTGCTCCCCGCCCGCGTATCAAGCAACAAACTACGGATGTCCTTCAACCTGCATTGAATCTTGTTGATGAGATACTCGCTCTCGCCGTTGCGGTACAAACGGCGAGTAATCATCATCTCTTGCGCCTCAGTCAGCTCGTTCGGAAGTCCCGAGCCGCCGTCCAGCTTCATCATTGCCGGATCAAGTCCACCGATGACCAACGACACCTCCGCCATCCCCAAAGGCTTTCGCAGTTCGGTGCCATTAAAAATGACGTCTTCCATCTTTTCACTTCTGAGCGTTTTGGTGCTTTGCTCGCCCAACACCCATAGGATGGCGTCTACGACGTTGCTCTTCCCGCTCCCATTCGGCCCGACGACCGCCGTGACCCCCTCAGGAAATTCAATCTTAGCTTCCGCGAACGACTTGAAGCCCATCATGTTCATAGATTTCAGATGCATCGGCTCACCTTCGTTACGCGCAAATTAAGACGCCTGCTTGGGAAACAAAAAGTTTCCGGCCCTTGTACCATAAGGGTTCTTTGAAATCAAAGACAAAACACATTGCGTAGTGGAATAAACGACATGGCCCTACAAGATATAGGGCCATGTGGGGATATGAGCGGATGGCACCGCCAGCTACCCGGCGATACTGGCTACCGGATTTTTCGAGGATTCTATCTGGACCAGTTCCTTCGGCAAGAGAAATTCGACGTCTTCCTCAATCACCGTGAGTTCTTCAACATCCGACGGTTCCGACGCTCTCAGGAATGCAACGACTTCCGTGACCAGGATTTCCGGAGCTGACGCACCAGCCGCAATCCCGACTGCCTTGGCCCCTTGCAGCCACGCAGGATCAATGTCTGCGGCTGAATCGATCAGGTACGACGGGATGCCGCATTGTTCCCCCAGTTCGCGTAGACGATTGGAATTGGAACTGTTCGGTGACCCGATGACCAAAATGACATCCACCAGACGAGATAATTCCTTGACGGCATTCTGCCGGTTTTGCGTCGCGTAACAGATGTCTTCCTGATGTGGACCCTTGATATTTGAAAACCGCTTGTGCAGTGCACCGACGATGTCCCGACATTCATCCACACTCAGCGTTGTCTGTGTGACATACGACAAATTGACGGTGTTGTCCACCTGCAGCTTTTCCACATCTTCCACCGAAGACACCAAATGAAACTTGTCGGGAACCTGGCCTAGCGTCCCGATCACTTCCGGGTGACCGGCGTGACCAATCAGAATTAATTCATACCCCTGGGTATAATCGCGGTTGACTTCGTTATGAACCTTGATCACGAGCGGGCAGGTTGCATCAATCACGTGCAGACGACGCTGATTCGCTTCTTCCCACACTGACTTCGCCACGCCATGCGCACTGAAAATGACGACCGACCCCTCAGGCACTTCGTTCAACTCTTCCACAAAGACCGCGCCCTTTCGCCGGAGCGAATTCACGACGTGTCGGCTGTGGACGATCTCGTGACGAACATAAATCGGAGCGCCGTACTTCTTGAGTGACAGATCCACGATATCGATCGCCCGATCGACACCAGCGCAAAACCCACGGGGATTGGCGAGGTATATCTTCATGGTTGTCGTAGCTCCTTAGGCTCAGATCCAGTACTAGCCATGAATCCGGATCGGTAGGCTACGATACGTCAGATCCACCGGCCTCGTCAACAGAATTGCCGTCATCATTACCCTAGTCTTTCAAACTGCTTTGCCGACACCAGATCACATATGGATGAATCAGAGTTCATAGGCGTACCGTCATAAGTCTCTACCGACCCTTTCAGGACCCCCATAATCAGGCCCTCCCATAACTTGATCTCTCGCTTCACCAGTGATTCTGCAGCATACTTGATAGTCAAAATCACCGCACCTACTCCTCTCATTGGACATCCATAATGCTACCGATATGGATGCTATTTTGACGATCCCACCCGGACAGGTGTCGGCCCAAAACGCTCTTGGGAATTATGCTCACGCCATTAAATAACAGACCCACTTGATGCCACCAGCACTCTGCTGACTTGACTCCCTCTACCACCCCTCGTACGCTCAATCTCTGTCAAAACTTCTGTTCGTTGTTTCTTCTTATGAAAGGAGGCGCCTCGTATGGCTCAACGACCTTTTCAAACAGGAGCTGTCGTCAATCTGAGTGACGGAGAAAACAGTAAGGATGTCGTCGTCTGTACCGTTCCAGCCAGGAAACGATTCGATGTCAAATTTCTCGGCATCAATGGTTTCGGGCACCCGACTCAACCCCTCTTCTACGCGGTTCACGTGACGACACGATCGCGAGTCGGCATCTATCCTATTGCGCTCACCGGCGTGTCCGAGATAGACGAGCCCGAGTTTCCCTCAAGGTTTTTTGGAAGCCAAGAAGCGATTCTCTACGCGGATCCCAAATCCAACCTGATCTTTTCAGTCGCGCGCAAGGGCACCACGGGTAACGTACGGGTATTTATCGAATTCTGCGGGCTTCTCGTTGATGCGTCAGCCAGGAGATAAGCGAACGATGAACAGGGATTCGTTATAGAGGCGTAGGATGCTATTGGGAGCTGGCAGCAGCGGGGCAACGAAGACTACGCGCATCAGACACTGATGAAATTGGAGCCCGATGCAGTTTTGGACGGCACAATCAACTTAGACACCTTGCTTCTGAAAGAACACGAGTCCGGGCCTGATCCCTCGCTTGAGAGATCAAGCCCGGACTCTTTCAATAAAATGGTTCTCGATTAAATCCTAGAACCCCGAAGATTCCTCAACCCTCCAGCTCCCAGGCCGACCAAAGAAATGATCCCCAGACCGAACAACACAACCGCAGGTGGCAACGGAACCGCCGTCAGACTGCTGATTGATCCAAGAAACACCGCCGGGTTGCCAGTCGAATCCTCTAAAAAGAGCCGCCATCTTCCAGTCGTCAAGACATTCAAGCTTGGAGGCCCCTGGAGGTCCGTGGTCGTAAACAATCCTCCCCCCGGATGGTCCACACGAAGGTCAAAGCTAAATGGAGTAAAGTCACCCAGCGGACCACCGGTCGCGGCAGACGTCAACGCCCAGCGATCAACAACACCCCCCCCCAGTGGCTTGTTCTGGGAAATCGTGATGGCATTGGCACCTGCTTCGAAGGTCGACGAGTACCCGACGATCCCTCCAAGATTCAGAGTGAATCCCGTTACTGCGTTATTGTAGACGCCAGCACTCCCGGCCATCCCAGGGTTGAATTGAAATGTCCCAGAAACTGGGGCCAAAGCCTCCGAGATACCGTCGATGCTGCCGGTGAACGAATAGGATATGGACGCCGCTTGCGCTCCAGCCATCGGCAGTGACAGGACACACAACACTGCAACCGGCACAATGAACCGTCTCCTTAGCAACTGTTTCAGCATGGGCAAACACCGCTCCTTCTAGAGGTTAGCAGACTAGGGATACGAATGATTGGGAACTATCCAGCAAATTTCAGACCACCCAGTGAGGTTTGCATGCCGCTGAAAACTAAGGAACTCTATTGTGGCTCACGACAGCACTTGCATCCAGATTCCCACAACGATGTTCAATTTTGTATGAACCGTGTGCAGGCCGGCAAAAACTTCCCAGTACCTCGCGTCATTTCGGATTACAATCGTTTCTCCTGTCGTTCCCACCAACAGGAGAGACCGGTTTCTCCTCCCTAGTCTCCACAGTTTCAAGGGTTCTCACTCCCTTCGAATTGGCAAGGGAATCGGTCGGCTCTCCGCAGTTTGAGAGAGTCCGAAAGGAAAACGTTCTGGTATAAAGAGTCCTCCATAATCAGAAAGTTCGCTTGCGGCACTCGAAATTCGCCGAGGCACAGATCTTGGCGATGGTCCACACGGCTGATGGCGACCAGCCTATTCCCCCGATACAGTGCCCGTTCTCTTGACTCTATCCCCCCTCCCCCGTACGCTCACGGTTCTATGGGAGTTTCCGCTCACAAGAAAGTGCTCATCGTCGAAGACGAGCAGGACATTCTGCAGCTCGTCAAGCA
Source organism: Nitrospirota bacterium (assembly GCA_016222925.1). Classification (GTDB taxonomy): domain Bacteria; phylum Nitrospirota; class Nitrospiria; order Nitrospirales; family Nitrospiraceae; genus Nitrospira_D. The sequence continues at coordinate 22,154 of JACRQB010000186.1, forward strand.
CTATCTAGAAAAAGAGGGGTTTCGACCGATCACCGCGATCAGCGGGCTCGACGCGCTGAAAAAGGTCAAAGAGGAGAA
>JACRQB010000215.1 GCA_016222925.1 Nitrospirota bacterium
CATAGGCTTTGGGCTGGGCGGAGGTATATAGCGCCTCAATCACTGCCAGCATAACGGTGGGTGGTTGAACCGTGAGGATGATGCCGTCGACTCCGGCGGCAAACGCCTCACGCGTACGGGACTGATTCTCAAGCCCGCATAACAACACGATCTTACTGGTCGGGGCGGACGCCCGAATCTGGTTGATGGTGCCGATGGCGTCGTGTTCGGTCTCCAGATCTAGGATGACCACGTCTGGACGGGTTCCGGTGGGGCATCCGTCGGGGATCCTCCACTGGTGCGGAGACACGACCATCTGGACGGTCGCGCGGCCCTCGAGCACTTTCTGCAAGCCCAACCACAGGAGCCATTGACGGCTCAGGATGGCGATCATGAAGGATGGATTCGTAGCGCTAAGCATAGTGGCTCCTGGTTCAAGACGCGGGAAGACCCAGCGTATTCTTAGGGGTTCCAGTCGCTTGTGTTCAGGTGAAAAGGATTTCGATCTCTCGACCGCCTGTTTCTTAATCTTCCTATATCTAGTTTGCTGATGGGTGAGTATGTTGTGTCGCTTACAGCTAGGTACGAATGGTACTAGCCATTAGTATGGTATGCGCAGATCAATCTAGAGCATGTATCCAATTTGTTGAATTGATTGCCTTATTCTCATTCCTCTCTCCGGTCATGTAACTCTCACTCGACGTGTCAGTAAGGCATACGTATTGATAGGCTCAAGTACGTCCGGAAATAGCCGAACTTGTAATAGTAAGGAGAGAGGAAAAGTCGACTAGAAACAATTGTGTTCCATGGCTCGAAGGGGCGTAACGATTCCGGAAGCCAATCGCCAGGACAAATGTGCTTGATCTGCTACACTAAAACTAGACATTCAGCTTATGGTTTAAGGACGACAGTGCCGTATATTGAGTAGGGTCAATGGCTTCTATTCTTAGGGCCGAACGGCCTGATTTTTATAATGAATGGATTGGGTTCATGAGCTGAAGATTATCTGTCATGAAGAGCTTGTTGCACCGTAGGGGTAAGTAAGGATACTGGAGTTGGGACAGGGTAATGATATCGAACACTGATCGCAGAAGATATGTCCTTATAGCCACATTTTTGTAGCTCCATTATTTCCACGAGAGATAGGCTTTGGACCGACTGCTGGCAATATGGAGAGGAAATCCTTGCTTCCCGTTGGGATGACAAGGTCGCCAATACTCCGATTGCAGAGTATGGTTGGTGCTTTCGCTGGTTAAACGGACAAATATTGAACACCAGAGAAAATCAATGATGGCTATTGCCGGGGGTAGACATAGGATGCGTATCTCACTCAGGCGGATTCTTATCGTCACTATAGTGCTTGGGGTGGTGGGGTGTGCCGAAAAAAGAGTGAATTACGAAGTCGACCTGACTGCGCCATCTGATTTTTTCCTCGGGCCGGAGGATGTGCTGAAGGTGATGGTCTGGAAAAGTCCAGACCTGTCTGGTGAGGTGACGATTCGTCCGGATGGCACGATCACCATGCCTCTGATCGGGGATGTGCCAGCTGCCGGGCTTACTGCGAATGTTTTAGCGAAGCGTATCGGCGATCGGCTCACTGAATACGTCTCATCACCAGTTGTCACAATTCAAGTGAAGGAGGTCAACAGCTACTTCATCTACGTCTTGGGAGAAGTCGTGAAGCCGGGGAAGTATCCGCTCAAGTCCTATGCCAACGTGGTGCAAGGTATTTCGCTGGCCGGCGGGTTCGGTCCCTTTGCGAACAAGAACAAGATTAAGGTATTGCGTAATGTAAGCACTGGTCCGGAAGGGCATGAAAAGAAACGTCAGATCGAGATTCCGGTGCACTATAACGATATTCTAACGGGTACCGCCGTGCCAGGAAACTTTTTTCTGCGGAGCGGCGATGTCATTGTGGTGCCGTAGGTGAGTGGAAGATGGCTACTTGTGCACATGGCAAGCATCATTCTTGGGATGGGCGTTGGATTGTATTCGCTGAGTCAGGCACAGATAGGTGGGATGGGCGGAGGAATGCCGAGTGTTCCAGGAACAGCGTTTGGCGGGGCGACTGACCCCAGCTCGATTCAAGCAACGACTGATGGGTTGCGCATTATTCCCTCCGTTCAAGTTTCTGAACGATATGACAGTAATGTATTTTTTGCATCGAAGAGCCAGCTTCAAGGAACAGCACCCGGTGACTTTATCACGACAGTCGCGCCCCAAGTCAGAGGATTGTATACCGATCATGACAAGCTGGTGAAGGTGAACGCGTCCGTGGGAGTGGTTGGTAGTTATTACGCGAACAATACCGGACTAAATTATGTGGGCGCGAATGCCGGTGTGGGGTTGGACATGAGCGATCTCATGAGCCAGTGGAGGCCGGGGGCAAGGTGGACGGTGTCAGATACGTATTTTTACAGCCCTCAGCCTCCTGCGTTTCTTTTAGGGAACCAATCAGGGGAACAGATAAATCCGTTGCTGACAGGTTTTCAGGCAGCCCGCACTAACACAAGCGCCAATAGCGTCAATACCCAATTGGAGCTTCCGCTCTCTAGTACTGTCAGGTTGACCGGGAGCTATACGCACAGCTTTATCCGCTATGGGGCATCGCAAGTCCCTCAGGCCTCTACAGCGCAAGCCCCTCAGGCCGCTGCCGTCTTGATCAGCCAAGACACTCAAGCCTATACCGCTGGTGTTTTGGTGCAGGCCTCCATTCAGGACAGCATCTCAGTAGACTTCACGAGTAGCGACTTTGATCAAGGCAGACTGGGGGCTTTTAGCACAAGGGGCGGTGCCCTAGGGTGGACCCACAGATTTTCACCTGCCGTCAGTTTCAAAGCCACTGGCGGTGTGCGGGAGTTGTCAGGGCAATCAAGTGGAGTACGGTTCCCTTCGACGATTGCACCATTCGGCAGTCTTGCCATCCTCTGGAAGGATCCTACGACATCAATCGCTCTCCTGTACCAGTCTGGTATTACTCCCTCCTTAGCGTTCAGAAGCGCAGCTATGCTCAATCACTCGGCGTCGTTCAGCCTGACTCAGAATACCCCGATCCGTGACTTGGTCGGCTTGCTTGGAGCGAGCTATGGCGTCGCCAATGAGTATGGGTCGAATTCAGGAGGTGGGCTTTCCTGGACCACTGTGGGAGGAATGGGAGGTGCGCTGTACCGAGTGACCCAGAAGATGTTTCTCACGCTGAGTTATAGCTACCAAAATGTTGATAACGTATTCGGAGCGGCACGTTTTGCTTATGACAAGCACGTTGTCCAGCTGAATCTGACTCACGCCTTTTACTGAATACTGACAAGATCGCTTGTATGCAATCGTTAACCCAAGAAGATCTGCTTAGGATAGAAGGATTATGTGAAAGGCCTGGGAGGGACAGAGGGAAAAGGATTCGAAGACCCAGCGACGGTTGCTATGCAACAGGTACTGCTCGCTCTTACGAATAAATCCGTGTTGGTGCCTATCATCGAGACCATGAAGCCGTATCCGGACAGCGGAGAAGAAACCGAGGGGTCTTTAATCAAGCGCCTTCGAATGGCTATTAGCGTCGCACGGCCCAAAGAGGGCCTCGGCATAGCGATTTCTTACCAACACTCTGATCCCCATGTGGCCCAAGCCGTTGCAGCCCTTCTCGTCGTCAAACTGCAGGAAGACAATGCCAAGCGCCGAGAAGGACTGGTCGAGACCACCACCGAGTTTCTGTCTGTTGAGTTGAATCGAATGAAGGCGGAACTTGAAGCCAAGGAACAGGCGATTTCTGATTTCAAAAAGGATCATATCGGAGAATTGCCGGGCCAGATGGAGGCCAACCTGCGCACGCTCGATCGATTGCAGGCTGATCTTACGACTTCCAGTGAATCCTTGAATAAGGGGGGGGAACGGCTTACGGCCTTGGAAAAATCGATCAGGGAATTCTCTGAGCTCGGGTCAACCGATGTGGTTCCAGTTGAGAGGGGCGGGCGAATGATTGAATCCAGGTCTCCCGACCCTCGTGGTGCCAAGTTAGAGGAATTAAAGCAAAAGCTAAATGAACTCTTGGGGGTCTACAAGGAGAACTATCCAGATGTGGTGCATCTTCGACAGGAAATCCGCCGATTAGAGTTGGAGCCACGAGTGGCTGATAGCGATCAGCCGGGTGTGGGTGAGACGATAGGCGGACGGGTTGAAAACAGTGGCAAAGTTGCCCGTAAGCCCATTGACCCATTCTTGAGAGAACTGATGAAGGAGCGCAATGAACTAAAAAGTGAGATGGCCTTCCTTAAGGAAAAACAGGCCAAGACTGTTCGTCAGATCAAGGAGATTGAAGCGCATGTACAACGTATACCCGCAGCAGAACAGCGCCTCACAATCCTAGTCCGAGACTATGAGAATCTTCAGAAGGGGTATCAATCTCTTCTTGATAAGCGGACCAATGCCAGGATTTTGGGGAATTATGAGAGTCGTCAGTTTGGAGAGCAGTATCGAGTTATAGAGCCGGCCAACCTGCCCTACGGTGAAGAACCACCCACACTCCTCCATTTTCTGTTTGGAGGGTTTGTGCTGGGCTGCGCCATTGGGTTAGGAGGAGCCATTGGGGTAGAGTTTTTGAAGCCCGGGTGTCGCCGCCCCGAAGAAGTTGAAAGCTATCTTGGTCTTTCGGTCATCGCCTCGATCCCTCCTTTTGACAGCATGACAGTCGGAATGGGTTCGACGGGGTCGCGGGCGCTTCTTACTGGGCCTAAAACCAGTATCGGGATTCCTGGACGTGCTCCATCACATTATGGATATGGACGAAAATGGACGGGCGCCGGATCCGGTACCAAGCGTGCATCGCTCACGAGTCTGCCCCAAGCGTTTCATTTGATTGCAAAGTGGGGGGCGCATTCCATTATTGCTGAGCAATACCGAGTGGCGTCGACGCGTCTGCTGTTGATGACAGCTGAAAAGAAACATGTAGTCACTCTGGTGGCCAGCAGCATTATGGGGGAAGGGAAAACAACCACAGCCGTAAATCTTGCTTATGTTCTAGCTCATGATCTGAAGAAATCTACGCTCCTGATCGATTGCGATTTCAAGCGCCCGATGGTGCATGAATACATGGACATTTCGGTTGAGCCAGGCATTAGCGAAGCGATGCTGGGGCGAGACATCCTTGAGAATTGTATTCATCACTATGAGGGGATTCCACTCTCGATTTTACCGTGTGGGGATCCGAAGGTTAGGCCTGCCAGAATTTCCGGCATTCAGTATGTAAAGCAGATTTTGCCGGAGCTAAGGACTCGTTATGACCATGTGATTTTAGATGGGCCGCCTATATTAACACTTGCTGACGTCAATGTCCTCGGTAGTCTGGCGGATCAGGTGATTCTTGTGGTGCGAGCCGGTTTGACAAGTCTCGAGATGGTACGCAAGGCGGTAAAGCAGCTCAACGTCAATAGCGACGAGATTGGAGTTGTCTTGACGAAGGTGGAAATGGAGTTTGCTCCCTACTTCATGTACGAGACGCCCTATGCTGGTAAGACCGGACGAAGTGGCGAATAAAGAGGCTGCAGTGGAGCAGGACCTGCAGTTGTGCCGCTTCACAGAAGGCATGTATCCGACGTGGGACGCACTGAGTCCTAGGAAGCGGATACTCATCTTGGGGGGCGGAAAGTTTACCGGGGAACTTTGTCGAGTCGTACGGTTGCAACGCCTTGGGCTGGCGGAGATTGTCGGGGTGCTCGTAGGGAGGAATGAGCGAGTGGAGAGGAACCCCGACATGCCTGGCGTAATTGGCACATATGAACAGGTAGCACGAGTGGTTGAAGAGCAGAGAGTGACCACCGTTGTGGTCTGCCTTGAAGATCGCCGCTCGGTACTGCCGGTTGAACAGCTGCTCGATTTGAAGGCGATGGGAATAGATGTTCGTGATGGGCATCAATTGTTCGAAGAAGTCTCGGGCCGCCTCTCAATTGATTCGCTTCGCCCGAGCGTCCTCGTGTTTTCGAACGGTTTCAAGCAACGCATGGTCACCCGTATCATGAAGCGGTTCGGTGACATGATGGTTGCAATCGGCGGATTACTGGTGCTGATTCCACTATTCATACTCGTCGCGTGTTTGATTAAGGTTGATTCATCAGGGCCCGTGTTTTATCGCCAGGTCCGTGTTGGATTGCGCGGGCGGCCCTTTTCGATCTGGAAGTTTCGATCAATGGTGCAAGGTGCGGAAAATGCGGGGGCTCAATGGGCGCAAGCGGACGATCCGCGCATCTCCCGCGTCGGGTGGTGGCTGCGAAAGACCCGTGTCGATGAGTTTCCACAGCTGATTAATGTGTTGCGAGGGGAGATGAGTCTTGTTGGGCCGCGCCCAGAGCGGCCGGTGTTCGTGCAGGACTTGCGAAAAACCATTCCCTATTATGATTTGCGCCACACAGTCAGGCCCGGCATCACCGGATGGGCACAGGTGAAGTTTCGCTATGGCGCCTCTGCAGAAGATGCCCATATGAAGTTGCAATATGACCTCTACTACGTCAAGCGGTTGTCCTTCGGGATCGATATGAGCGTTCTGGTGCAGACGGTGCGAGTGATGTTGCTCGGGGAAGGGGCGCAGTAATGGCTTCCAACCAGCAGAGCCAAGGGGCGAGCGTACGACATGTCCTCTCATTTGATGTGGAAGAGCATTTTCAGGTGTCGGCATTTTGGTCCGACGCTAGAAGGCAACAATGGGATCGACTCGAAAGTCGCGTCGAGCAGAATACACTCCGGCTCGCAGATCTCCTAGCGCAGGCTGAGACAAAAGCCACATTTTTTGTTCTGGGATGGGTGGCGGAGCGACATCCGGGGTTAGTCAAAGCGTTGGTGAAACAGGGGCATGAAATTGCATCGCATGGTTACGGACATGAGTTAGTTGCCAATCAGACTGAAAGCGAGTTTCGGGACGACGTCAGGCAGTCCAAATGCATTTTGGAAGAGTTGACGGGAAAGATGGTATTCGGCTATCGGGCGCCCAGCTTCTCGATTACTGATCGAACCCCGTGGGCGTTACCGATTTTGGTTGAAGAAGGCTATCTCTATGACTCCAGTATCTATGCTCGATTCCAACCTTCGGAGAAGGTTGGAATGCAGAGATGTGTGCAGGAGATCGTGACGACCGCCGGCCCTATTTTTGAAATTGCTCTACCTACAGCGAATCTATGCGGTATTCAGCTTCCTACTCCCGGGGGGGGGTACTTTCGCCTCTTGCCCTATTCAGCTTCCAGAATGGTTTTAAAGCAGTTTGAAAAAACTGGCACTCAGTTCGTCATGTATCTGCACCCTTGGGAGATTGATCCGGATCAACCTCGAATGGAGGGGCCCGTGATTTCAAAACTTCGCCACTATCTAAATCTCGAGAGGACCGAGCAACGGTTGAAATATCTGCTGCGTGATTTCGCGTTTGCTCCTGTAACCGACGCGATTCAGCCAATCCGTGACATGTGCCAAGCGCGGGTACAGGGTGGTGCGGCTGGATGTGCCGTGTTTGGATAAACAGTTACGGTGAATGATGAAGTATTGGTATGCAGTAAGGACGAAGCCTCGTTGCGAAGCGTTTGCAGAAGCTAATCTTCAGCGGCTTGGGGTGGAAGTGTTTCTTCCAATGCTGATAGAAGGCAAGCCCATGTCCGTGGTGGAGCGAAAATCAGCCACACCTTTGTTTCCTGGGTATCTCTTTGTACGGTGTGTGATGCCGACTCAGTATCGCGCAGTTAGTTATGCCACAGGGGTCAAGGATGTTGTCTCATTCGGCGCGGGTCCCTCGATTGTGGACGATTCGATCATCGATTCGATTAAGGGGCAAGCCGTGGACGGTATCATCGAAATTGCTGATGGCACACTTGTGCCAGGCAAAGCTGTGCGAATTCACGAAGGACCGTTGTGCGGATTGGATACGGTCTTTGAGAGAAAACTGAACGGGACGTCTCGCGTGGTGTTGCTGTTGAAGGCTCTTTCCTATCAGGCGCGAGTTGTTATTGACCTTCGAGGGGTGGTCAATGCCTGAAAAATCAAAACTTGAATGTCCTGCTCTGTTTAGGGGGGAAGCTGATAGAGTTTCTTGATAGGACCTTGATCTGCCTCCTTTTTCGATCAAGGATCCACAGGGGAGAGCTAGAAGATTGGGCGAACGTCCTCTATTTGAAAGACCCGGTGGCTGACATCGGATGGGCGGTAGCCCGAGTTGAGCCGCTACAAACTCACTTCCAAAATGCAGTAGTATTTTTGGCCGTGGGGCTGCAGCAGAGATTGTAAAGCCGAAATATCCCGTTGAAAAGACCCTTGTTAGCTAGATTTTGGAGCAAAGACGGCAATGTATATACTAGGCATTTCGGCGTTCTATCATGACAGTGCAGCTTGTCTAGTTCATGAGGGAGAGATTATTGCGGCCGCGCAGGAAGAACGGTTCACACGCAAGAAGCATGATTCAAGTTTTCCGCATCATGCAGTGCGATTCTGCCTCGCCCAAGCAGGCATTAAGATCACGGATGTCAAATACTTAGTGTTCTATGACAAACCCCTTATTAAGTTCGAACGGCTTCTGGAAACATACGTAGGATTCTCACCCAAAGGCATTCAGTCATTTCTCGCCGCCATGCCCGTGTGGCTTAAAGAGAAGCTCTTTCTGAAGAAGTTGCTTCAGAAAGAGGTTCTGACGTGCGTCGAGGGTGTGGATCAGACGCAGGTGCCTGAATTATTGTTCGGCGAACACCATGAGTCTCATGCCGCCTCAGCATTCTTCGCCTCCCCCTATCAGAAAGCCGGCGTGCTCTGCATGGACGGGGTTGGGGAATGGGCGACAACCTCTGCATGGCTTGGTGAAGGGAACACGCTGACGCCGTTGTGGGAAATTCCATTTCCCCACTCGCTGGGGCTCTTGTACTCGGCGTTCACCTACTACACTGGCTTTAAGGTCAACTCGGGGGAATACAAGGTGATGGGTCTGGCTCCCTATGGAGAGCCGAAGTATGTGAAAGCTATCTATGAACACCTTCTGGATCTGAAGCCAGATGGGACGTTTCGAATGAACATGGAGTACTTCAATTACTGCACCGGGCTCACAATGACCAGCCGGAAGTTTGACGAGGTATTTGGCGGCCCGCCTCGCCAACCGGAATCGAAGTTGTCCCAACGGGAAATGGACTTGGCTCGCTCAATTCAAGAAGTCACCGAAGAGGTGATGTTACGACTTTCTAGGACCATGCACCGCGAGACGGGTGTCGACTATCTCTGTATGGCTGGAGGGGTAGCATTGAACTGTGTGGGCAATGGAAGAGTCTTACGCGAGGGACCATTCAAGGGTATATGGATTCAGCCAGCAGCGGGTGATGCTGGTGGTGCCTTGGGTGCAGCGCTGAGTGCGTGGCATCTGTACGAGAATAAGCCAAGAACTGCGAATAACGTCAAAGACCAGATGAAAGGCAGTTATCTGGGGCCAGCCTTTAGCAACGACGAGGTTGAGTTGAGACTCAAACAACTCGGCGCTGCCTATGTACGACTGGGTGAGAAGGATCTATTCACTCGGGTAGCGGAGGAGCTTGCTGCGGGCAAAGTCGTGGGCTGGTTTCAGGGTCACATGGAGTTTGGGCCGCGGTCATTGGGTGGGCGGAGTATCCTGGGAGATGCACGCAATACGAAGATGCAGTCCGTCATGAACCTCAAGATCAAGTACCGGGAATCGTTCAGGCCCTTCGCGCCGTCAGTCCTACGTGAACGGGTGAATAGTTATTTTCAAATGGATTGCGACAGCCCCTATATGCTTTTGGTGGCACCCGTGCAAGAGAAGCGCAGGCTGCCATTTAACTCAAGTGAAAAAGGACTGTGGGGAATCGAACTCCTCAACGTTCTCCGGTCGGATATTCCAGCTGTCACACATATCGACTACTCGGCAAGAATTCAGACGGTCCACGAAGATACGAATCCTCGCTATTATTACTTGCTGAAGGCCTTCGAGGAGAGGACCGGATATGCCACATTGGTGAACACCTCTTTCAATGTGCGCGGAGAGCCGATTGTCTGTACACCGGAAGATGCCTTCCGCTGTTTCATGCGGACCGAAATGGATATCTTGGTGTTGGAAAACTGTGTACTGAAGAAGGAAGACCAAAAGCCGCTGGAAAAAGATACGGATTGGAAGCAGGAGTTTGCTCTCGACTAATCTGAGTGAGGATTACGTGAATCAGATGGCAACAACAAAAGACCTCCGGAGTTTTGGGTTATTGGTTGGGGCGGTGTTCTGCGTTATTGGCCTATGGCCCTTGGTATTTCGGGACGAGCCCATACGAGAGTGGGTTATTGGTGGGGGCGGACTCCTGATTCTACTGGGAGCGATCGTTCCTCAGCTGCTCCGCCCTCTTCATACGGGCTGGATGTGGATCGGCCATGTGCTGGGGTGGATCAATACCAGGATTTTGCTGAGCATCGTATTTTATGGATTGATTACCCCTATTGGCTTGATCTTTCGGCTAATGGGGAAGAACACAGTGCGCCAAGCATTTTCTGAATCAAGCGCCACGTATCGCGTAATTCGGACACCACGAGCAAGAAATCACATGAAAGTCCAGTTCTAATTCGTCGACTATGTGCCAAGGAGGTGGGGTATGGGTGAGTTCGTAGGGGAACTGTGGGCCTTCATGAAAGAACGCAAGAAGTTTTGGTTGTTGCCTATTGTACTGGTGTTGGTGCTGCTAGGCAGTCTCATTGTATTAACACAGGGGTCGGCAGTTGCACCGTTCATCTACACGCTATTTTGAGATGCCTGCAGCGTTGGCTCCTGTGAATGCCCGCTGTATTACTGATCAGTTCACTAAATAGTGCGTAGTATGGTAGAACCTGTGGCATGCGGGCGACACCGGATGCCAGGACATTGGGAGCGGCAGCGCAGCAGCTATTGCGTCGCCAGGTGGTGCAGGCCGTGCGCGGTGGGATGA
>JACRQB010000216.1 GCA_016222925.1 Nitrospirota bacterium
CAAGCTTCTTCCAGAGAAGCCCGTAAGGACCGACGGGCTCTGTGCAAGCGAACCGTGAGGTTGTTCCGTGATACCTTGAGATCTTTCGCCACCAGTTCCGGCGATTCACCATCGAGATCGATGCGCTTAATGAGTTCCGCGTAGTTCCCGCGGAGACCTGGAAGGAGACGGTGAAGGCAGACGCACGCGGTAGCCCGTACCTCATCCAGCGGCGACTCTTGATGATCACCAGAAATGGTCGATTCCTCCAGGAAGGCTTGATTCCGACGGACCTCAGCTCCCAGCGCACGATAATAATCGGCAACCGCATGGCGAAGAATGCGGTAAAACCAAGCAACCGCGCTTTCCTCCTTATGCAATGAATGAGCGCTAGCGACCGCCCGCGTAAGGCTTTGCTGAAGAATATCGTCCACGAGAGTCTCTTCGCCTACTCTGCGTCGAATAAACTGCCTGAAGGCGGACTCGTTCTCCAAGAGTCGTTGAATGATCCCGTTCGTTCTCGCCTCCGCCATTACTAACCGTTACTTCTTCAGGTCCGCCTCAAGGATGCTCCGGACGATCGTGACCACGTTCTCAGGTGTCATGTTCACACCATCGACTTTGATATTCCCGTCCAGCAAGAGCGACGGCGTGGATGACACCTTGATCCGTTCGCCCCATCGACGCCCCTCTTCGAACAGCTTGGCCGGCTTTCCACTTTCCATTCCCATTTCGAACGTGTTGACGTCCAATCCGACCTCCCGGATCAACATGGCGCGAATGGAACGATCCAGCACCCCATCGAGCTTTTCCTTGTGGATGATGCGAAACAGGACGGTCTTCATGTGATCGCCCTTGCCCATCAGTTTTGCCTGCTCATACATGTCAAACGGGGTCGGCAGCTTCCCGGGAATCACGGGAAATCCGACCATGGTGACCTCGACCTTATTCCCAAATTCCTTCAGTAGCAGAGGGACCCCTGTCTCCTCGAAGTGATGACAATGCGGGCAATAGAAATCCGCAAATTCGATCATCTTCACCTTGCCTGGTTGATGAGTCGACGGCTCATCCTTGAGGATCTCGAACTTGCCCTTCAGTTCCGGCTTGTCCACAGCGGCACTCACCGGTACATTCACAAACCCAATCGCACCCACAACTACAAGCACGCACATCCACATCGACATCGTCCGACCGTTCATCTGAAACTCCTTTCACGGGTAAATAGTCGTGCCCCATTATAGCGGATGGAGCGTCTCCTTGTGCTCTGTTATACTCTTGTCATGCGAGTATCTTGGCCTGTTCGGATCGCGTCGGTGCTGTTGATTGTATCCGGCTGTGCCTCAAACGGAAACCTGACCGGCGCCATGCCTGCGGCCCCTTCTCAGATCAGTTATGCCCAGGTGCAGGAGACACCAGGATCATACAACGGACAGCCGGTGACATTCGGAGGGAAGGTGCTGGGCGCAAGGCGCTTGAAGGAGGGGACAAGAATCGAAATTCTTCAATTGGCGCTGGACTCCTCTCTCCAGCCAACCATGGACCTCAGCAAATCCCAGGGCCGATTCATCGCAATGCAGAAGCAATTCCTTGATCCCGCAACGATCCCTCCCGGTACATTTGTCACCGTGACCGGAGAGATGGCTGGGTCTGTCACCCTCCCACTCGATGAGACGGAGTACACCTACCCGATTCTCAACATCACCAATCTGCGCGTGTGGACCGAGAACGACGAGGAGCCACCTCGCATTCGCCGTCCCATCGGCCCTGGCCCCTATTGGGGACCCTACTGGTCTCCATACTGGCACGCCTGGCCCTACTATTGGTGAATGCGTCTCGCGCGATACACCGTCTCTGATCCCGCACCAGGTCGTGAGTGCCCGATAACGGATTGAGAACGCAGCCCCCGTATCCGTAGTGGTGCATGTCGATATGTGCGCGCCTCGATTCCCATACCCTCAACGCTCGATGCCTTCGCTTCGTATCTACGCACTGCCCACATCTTGGTGGGCTAAGATGACATCTGGTACTCTTTCTTATGGGCAAGATAGTGAGTCAGCTGCACGGATACGTGAACGATTAAGGAACAGGCATGACAAAAGTCGCACATGGCAATGGCCGAAGGACGGCACGCACCCCTTCCAATCTGAGCTCGTCCGTCGTGACCATACTGAAGGAACATATTGTTCACTGGCATTACCCGCCGGAACATCGGTTGACCGAAGACGAATTGTGCAAGACATTCGGCATGAGCCGGAGTCCGATTCGTGAGGCGCTCCGGGTGCTGGCAGCCGACGGCTTCGTGAAAAAACTGCCGAATCGTGGTTACGTGGTCAAGCAGTATACCATCGAAGAAATCGAAGAGCTGTACGAGGTGCGCCTGGCCCTGGAGCTCTATACCGTCGAACACCTCGCGAGCAAGAAGCAGACGACACAGCTTGCGGACGAACTGGCTGACCTCAAACAAACTTGGACCGAACTCTCGAAGGAATCGTCCAAAAAACCTGAGGAATTCGCCATATTGGACACCCTCTTTCACGATACACTGGCCCGAGCCCTGGGTAACACCTCGCTCCTACGGCGCCTTCGAACCATCAACGAACGACTGAGGCTGTTTCGAATGCTCGATTTTGAGAGGCGAGACCGCGCTGAACACACCTGCCACCAACATCTGGAGATTTTGGAGCGGATTATGGCGCAGGATGCCCCAGGAGCGCGTGCCGCCATGCAGAAGAATATCGAGGAAGGACGCCGCCTCATCCCTACAACGATCAAAGATGCACTGGTCAGAGCTTACTTAAAGAAAGCCTAAGGGTGCTGCCTAGTCGCTGGTAAGATAGTCGGCATCTTGGGTTCACCTCGCCCCACCCCCTCCCAACACTCGACATATTTCATACCCGTGAGAGCAAGCACGAGCAGGACATCCAGGCAGATTGAACTTAGTAGACCGAATTGTATACAATTTGTAGAGTTGGTGCCGTTAGAAATAATACCAGTTCGCCTGCCTGCACATGATCTGGCGTCCACCTTGGGCTATTTCTGAAGCTCGGAGTCTCGAAAGAACTTGATGATTCGAAACGACCAGATAGTGGAAGGAGAGCCCTCCAACCTTAGTGCATCGATTGTCGCCACGCTGAAAGAACAGATCATTCACTGGCACTACCCGCCCGAACATCGGCTGACCGAAGTCGAACTCTGCAAGACATTCAACGTGAGTCGGAGCCCTGTTCGGGAAGCGCTCCGCGTGTTGGCAACCGATGGATTCGTGAAGAAATTGCCGAATCGTGGCTACGTGGTCAGACAGCATAACATCCATGAGATCGAGGAGCTGTATGAGGTGCGCGTAGCGTTGGAACTGTATGCCGTTGAATGCTTGGCGAGGAGGGGTCCGCTCAATGAGAATGATAAGGAAGACTTGGTTAAGCTGAAGAGAACATGGACCGATCTACTGAACGGATCTTCCAAGAAAGCCGAGGAACTCGCCAGACTAGACACTCAGTTTCACGAGACGCTCGCCCATGCTGCAGGAAACAAGACGCTCTTGCGGCACCTTCGTACCATCAATGAACGCTTGATGCTTTTTCGCATGATCGATTTCGATAAGGTGGATCGAGCCAAGAGCACATGCCATCAGCATCTGAAGATCCTGAAATGCATAACGGCCAAGGATACGCCTGGAGCACGGGCAGCAATGCAACAAAACATTGATGAGGGACGGAACAACGTCCATACGGCGATCAAGGATGCATTAGCCAGAGCCTACTCGATGAAAACCTAATGAATGCCCCGTAATTTCGGGACGATGGGGTGCCCATCGTGCGCTTCCAGGCCCTTTCGATCGGTGTTGAGGTAACGCCCAATTCTTTCAACGGAACCGTGCATAGTGTGTTCCGCCAGGCCTGCAATGTATCGCTAGAGCCTGGTACGTTGCTGACCCTACTCCCATGCCAGAAAGGCAATGTCCCTCACGGCATTCGCTTAGACACCTCATCTCATTCTATCTTCCTGCATGCCCTTCGAGTCGGACAACCGGTCGCCTGCCGGGGCGGAATACTCCGCATCGACGGAACTGATTTTTCCGTCGACCTGCGACCTGCACACCCCTGGCACATCGATCTCAAAGGCTTCCACATCGATCTTTGCCGACCCACTCATGCTCAATCCTGGGCAGTTGCTTGGTCCGAATTGAAATTGCATCATTATAAAAGTGGCATGTCGGAGAATCTGGGTGCCTTTTTTCTATTAGAAGGACGGCCTGCCACGCCGGCGGTCTCGAAGATTCTTCTCCAACAGGGTGCTTACACTATCCCGTCGCTCCTACAGACGACATGTCGCCTCCAATTAAGAGAGGCCATGATCTCCGTTAAATCACTGATCGGACTTGGGTACGGCTTGACTCCCTCAGGCGATGATTTTCTCGTGGGTTATTTGGCCGGATTATGGTGCACGGTAGGGGTCAACCTATCTCGGATGCAATTTCTGATGGCCTTAGGCTCTGAACTGTCACAAGTGTCACAAAATACCAATGAGATTAGCTGCACCTATCTCCGATCCGCATCCAAGGGCCATGTCTCTGAATCGATCGCCAAATTAGCGCAGCGACTGAACCAGGCAAACAATATGAACAGCATCAGGGCCGCCACGCAAGCCGCGTTGCAAGTCGGCCATACTTCCGGCTCCGACGGGGTGTTAGGCCTGCTGTTAGGCTGTCTTGCGTGGCAGGGCCTGCCTCCTCATCTGATTTTCAGTGACCTTCTTCGTTTGTCTGTTCTCTGCGATTCAACGGCCCAACCATGAAACCAGAATCGAAAGATGTAAGAGGTGATGAGACGATGGTCGTTCCTCGAGCTGATTCGGCCTATGACCCGAACCTAGGCTTTGTCCTTGACTTTGTATACAATCTTGTGTTCGAGTTAGCTGCCTAAATATCAGATATTAAGTCGGCAGTACTCTTCGGCCGTTCGTTCCTTACTCTTAGACGAGGTATCACGCTGCTGGATTTGACGTTTGCCACATAAGCCATCGGCGGGAGGTCAACACACCCGCCTGACGTTGACGCTGTGAGCCTGCCAAGGCGAGGCGTCGATGGGAGACCATCTACATGGCCAGGGCGACAAAAATAATCCGGAACTTCTACCGCGATTCCGTCTCGTTGATGCAGCTGTCTTCCACGATTACCAAACTGCCCGGCGTGGAACAAGCGTCGGCCATCATGGCCTCTCCCAACAATGTGGCACTTCTCGTGGAAGCGGGCCTGTTGGCGGAACCTGTTGAAGCCGACGCCAACGACTTGTTGATCGCTCTGCAAGGAAATGCCGAGGCACTTGAATCGGCGCTTGCTGCGGCAGAATCCGCGCTGAAGCAACCTTCCCCTTCGTCGACCGGCAATGAACAATCACGCGGCATGTCTCCCCGCAGCATCGAGATGGGGCTCGGGAACTTCGTCGGCGCAAACCTCGTTTTGATCTCCACGCCGGGCGAGTACGCTGCGGCGGAGGCTTTCAAGGCGTTGAGTCTCGGCCTCAATGTCATGCTCTTTAGCGACAACGTCGCGCTCAAGGACGAGATCTTGCTCAAACGGTTCGCTCAGGAACGTGACCTCATTGTCATGGGCCCGGACTGCGGAACCGCCATTATCAATGGCATCCCGCTTGCGTTCGCGAATGTGGTGCGTCGCGGTGTGGTCGGTGTGGTCGGCGCATCCGGCACCGGCCTCCAACAGGTTACCTGCCTGGTCGACCGATGGGGAGGCGGCATCTCTCAGGCGATCGGAACGGGCGGACACGATCTGCACCGCGATGTCGGCGGTATTTCCATGCTTCAGGGCCTTAAGGCGCTGGCAGCCGATCCCTCCACCTCCGTGATTGTGCTCATTTCCAAACCTCCATCGCCAGAAGTAGCCGGCAAAGTGTTGGAGGCAGCCAGCGGCGCAGGGAAGGCGGTAGTCATCAATTTTCTTGGTGCCGATCCCGATCGGGTGCGACGCGAGAATATTTACCCCGCCGCGACGCTCGAGGATGCAGCAGCAGCGGCGGTGGCGCTCGCCAACGGCAGAACTCCCGAAGCCAGGAGAGCGAGAGTGACCTCTCTTTCCATCGCGCCCCTTGCTCCGCAACAGCGATACATTCGAGGCCTCTATAGCGGCGGCACCTTTTGCTACGAGGCGTCGCTCCTCCTGAAGAAAGAACTGGGGCAGATCAATTCCAACACTCCAGTGGAGCCAGAGGATCGTTTGAGCGATGTCTGGACCAGTCGAAAGCACACGGTCATTGATCTGGGCGACGATCTCTTCACTCGTGGACGCCCCCATCCCATGATCGACCATCGACTCCGAAATGAGCGGCTGATCAAGGAAGCCAACGATCCCGAGGTGGCAGTAATTCTATTGGACGTTGTCCTTGGCTACGGATCTCACCCAGATCCTGCCGCTGAGATGGTCCCAGTGATTCAGAAAGCGCGCGATCTCGCCTCCAAAGCAGGCAGACACCTGGCCATCATGGGATTCGTCTGCGGCACAGCAGCGGACCCCCAGAATCTGTCCAAGCAGGAAACGGCTTTCCAAGAGGTCGGAGTAACCCTTGCGGAGAGCAACGCTCAGGCTGTGCGCATGGCTGCCTCTGTCGTCCGGAAGCCTGACGTCGTCGGAGGACGATTGTGATACAGGCCCTGTTTCAGGAGAAGCTCCATGTCCTAAATGTCGGCCTGTCTTCCTTCGCCGATTCAATCACGAGGGCGGGCGGTTCTGTGCTCCAGATTGAATGGGCCCCGCCCGCTCAGGGGCAGCAGGAGGTCGGTCGCGCTTTGGCCCGGTTGGTCAACCTGCTCTCCGTTGAAACCGCCAACCAGACAGCGTTCGATGCCTACCAAGCAGCCCAGCCGGTGTTGAAAGGCGTGGGCACCGCCAGCCGGGTGCTGCCCAACATGGCAGAGCGGATGATCCTGCACAGTGGTCCTCCCATTGCGTGGACGGATATGTGCGGGCCCATGAAGGGAGCCATCGTCGGAGCTATTCTCTATGAAGGCTGGACAGAAAATCTCGCCAGGGCGGAGGCCATGGCTTCCAGCGGAGAAATCGCGTTCGAGCCTTGCCACCACCACAATGCCGTCGGACCGATGGCCGGGATCATCAGCCCATCCATGCCGGTCTGGATGGTGACCAATACGACCAACGGATATCAGGCGTTCAGCAACTTTAACGAGGGCCTCGGCAAGGCGCTCAGGTTCGGCGCCAACGGTCTCGACGTGATCACCCGTCTCAAATGGATGGGGCAGGTACTCGCACCAGCCCTGCGAGCGAGCGTTGAACTCCTAGGCGGGGTCGACCTCAAGCCCATGATGGCGCAGGCTCTCCACATGGGTGACGAGGTGCACAATCGTAACGCCGCTGCCTCCTCGTTGTTCCTGAAACGCCTCATCTCAGCCTTGTTGAAGACACGCACCCCCGCTGCCGACATCGCAGCGGTCGTCGAGTTCATCGCAGGCAACGACCACTTCTTCTTAAATCTGTCCATGGCAGCCTGCAAAGCGATGACCGACGCAGCCCATGGCGTTCCGGGCAGCAGTATGGTCACAGCCATGGCCCGTAATGGAGTCGAGTTCGGCATCAGAGTCAGCGGCACCGGAAGCCGATGGTTTACGGCACCAGCACCGATCGTTGATGGACTCTTCTTCCCCGGATACAGCGCGGCTGACGCGGCACCTGATTTAGGAGATAGTGCCATCACTGAAACCGCCGGTGTCGGCGGATTTGCCATGGCGGCGTCCCCGGCCATCGTCAAATTTGTCGGCGGCACACCGCAGGACGCGATCGACAACACCATGGCCATGACGCATATCACCGTTGGCCGCAACAATGCCTTCACGCTGCCGGCACTGAACTTTGCCGGCTCACCGGCCGGCATCGACATCCGGAAGGTCGTCGATACCGGCATTCAACCGATCATCAACACAGGGATCGCCCATCGCGAGGCAGGGATCGGACAAATCGGAGCCGGGATCACTCGTGCTCCCCTCGCCTGTTTCATGCAGGCGGTGTCGGCGTTGGCCAAGATGGTGAGCGCGACGTAACGCACTCGAAGGACCCCTATGGGAACGTCTAACAAACTTGCCGTCGTCGCAGTCGGAGGCAACGCGTTGATCCGCGACAAGGATCACGAATCGATTCCGGATCAAAGTCGAGAGGCGGCCATCACGACGCATCACATCGCGGACATGATCGCAGCCGGGTGGAATGTCGTCATCACCCATGGGACTGGTCC
>JACRQB010000092.1 GCA_016222925.1 Nitrospirota bacterium
GATGTGGACGGCAGCCACATCCGAACCTTGCTCTTGACGTTCTTTTTCCGACAGATGCCCGAGCTGATCGAACGGGGGTATATCTATATCGCGCAGCCGCCGCTGTTCAAAGTGAAGAAAGGCAAGACGGAGCGGTATCTCAAAGACGAAGGATTATTGAATGAATATCTAGCCGATCTGGCGGTCGAAGATGTCGAACTGTATCTGGAAGGGGCGCAAGGGTATGTGACCGGACGTCGGCTGTTGCCGATTCTGAAGAAAATGATTGCCTTTGAAACCTTGCTCAGTCGGCTCAATAAGAAGTCGCACGAAGCTGCGATGCTCCGTACCTTTGTCGACGAACCAGGGCTCGATCGCGAGCTGCTCAAGAATCGAACCGCACTTCAACGATCGGTCGAGAACGTCAAGCGGTCGCTGGCTGTGGTATTTCCTAAAGTAATGCCGGAGTTCGATGTGCTGGATGACGAAGAGCATCAATCAAACAAGGTCGTCTGCCGGCTGCATGCGAACGGCGTTACTCATGAACTGTGTGTGACACATGAACTCGTCGGTTCCGCGGACTTTCGTGAACTGCAGAAACTGACTCCGTCGGTTGTTGGGTTAGGACGCCCTCCGTACAAGCTCAAAGCCAAAGGGCAAGAGCATCACTATCGGGCGACCGATGAGTTGGTGAAAGCTATCTTGGATATGGGGAAGCAGGGGCTCAGCATCCAGCGCTACAAAGGGCTCGGCGAGATGAACCCGGGGCAGCTCTGGGAAACGACCATGAATCCTGAAATGCGTACCCTCTTGCGGGTCACACTGGAAGATCTCACCGGCGTCGATGAGATCTTTACGATCTTGATGGGCGATGAGGTCGAACCGCGGCGCAATTTTATTCAAACGCATGCCCTCGAAGTACGGAATTTAGATGTGTGAGGAGAACGTCATTCGCCGATCGGAAATGCTCCGTCCATGACTCTTGACCAATGACCGCTGACGTTTTTAAGGAGTTCGGATGCCCCCTGATGAACGGTTAGGCCATATCGCGATTGAAGACGAGATGAAGTCGTCGTACCTCGATTATGCGATGAGCGTCATCGTGGGACGAGCGCTGCCCGACGTCCGCGATGGGCTTAAACCGGTCCATCGCCGTATCCTGTTCGGCATGAACGAAATGGGCCTCGCCTCCAACCGGGCCTACCGCAAGTCAGCCAAGATCGTGGGCGAGATCATGGGCAACTATCACCCCCACGGTGATACGGCCATTTACGATACTCTCGTGCGGATGGCGCAGAATTTCAACATGCGCTATCCCCTCGTCGACGGCCAGGGCAACTATGGATCGATGGACGGTGATTCAGCGGCTGCGATGCGTTACACCGAAGCGCGCATGACCAAGCTCGCCGAGGAGATGCTGGCCGACATCGACAAGGAAACGGTCGACTTCGGTCCGAACTACGACGAATCGAGACAGGAGCCACTGGTGTTGCCGAGCAGGGTGCCCAATCTCCTCATTAACGGAGCGGGCGGCATCGCGGTCGGCTATGCCACGAATATCCCGACGCACAACATTGCTGAGATCATCGATGGATTGCTTCTGCTGTTGGAGAGTCAAGACGTCACGATCGCCCAGTTGATGAAGAAGATCCCGGGGCCAGATTTTCCAACGGCCGGGTTCATCTACGGCATGAGCGGTATCAAGGAAGCTTATGAGACCGGTCGGGGTCTCTTGAAGCTGCGGGCAAAAGTCGTTGTAGAGACCGATGAACGCACCGACCGAGAACGGCTCCTCGTGACGGAGATTCCCTATCAAGTCAACAAAGTGTCATTGATCAA
Organism: Nitrospirota bacterium; assembly: GCA_016222925.1. Taxonomy (GTDB): domain Bacteria; phylum Nitrospirota; class Nitrospiria; order Nitrospirales; family Nitrospiraceae; genus Nitrospira_D. The sequence goes on from JACRQB010000092.1 coordinate 1,819, forward strand.
GAAAATTGCCGAGCTGGTTCAGGAAGACCGGATCAAAGGCATTTCCGATTTGCGAGATGAGTCATCGGATCGTGAAGGCGTCCGGGTGGTCATCGAGCTCAAGCGAGGTGAAATCCCGCTGGTCGTGTTGAATAATCTCTACAAGCACACCCCTCTTGAAACCACTTTCGGCGTCATCATGCTGGCGCTGGTCAACAATCGTCCAGAAGTCCTGAATCTCAAACAAATTCTGCATCATTTCCTCGATCACCGACGGGAAGTCGTCGTCCGCCGCACCGCCTACGAGCTGCGCAAGGCGGAAGAGCGGGCGCATATCCTCGAAGGGCTCAAGATCGCACTCGACAATCTCGATGCCGTGATCGCTCTCATACGTCGGTCGCAATCGCCGGACGAAGCCCGGGCCGGGTTGATGCGCCAGTTTGGCCTTACTGATATCCAGGCTAGCGCGATCCTCGACATGCGGCTCCAGCGCTTAACGCAGCTTGAGCGGACCAAACTTGTCGAAGAATACCAAGACGTGCTGAAACAGATCGAGTATCTGAAGTCCATTCTCTCCAACCAGGAACTGGTCCGGACTATCATTAAGGACGAGCTGACCGAAATTCGGGAAGCGTATAAGGACGAGCGGCGGACGCAGATCGTCAAGGAAGAGGCGGAAATCACCCTGGAAGATCTGATTGCAGCAGAAGAAGTGATCGTCACGATCTCTCATGCCGGATACATCAAACGAAATGCCGTGTCGCTCTATCGTGCCCAGCGACGAGGAGGAAAAGGCAAGATCGGTATGGGGATCAAGGAGGAAGATTTCGTCGTGAATCTCTTCACGGCCTCCACGCATGATTCACTGCTCTTTTTCACGGATGCCGGCAAGGTGTATTGGTTAAAGGTCCATGAAATTCCTGAGGCCAGCCGTGGCGCAAAGGGCAAAGCGCTCGTCAATCTGCTCGCGCTGTCGAGTAATGAAAAGGTCACGGCCACATTGCCGGTAAAAGAGTTCAGGGACGACCGGTATATCGTGATGGGCACCAAGAAGGGCATCATCAAAAAGACGGAACTGTCCGCGTTCAGCAATCCACGGCAAGGCGGGATCATCGCCTTGGGACTTGAGAGCGGCGATAAGCTGATCGGTGTTCAACTGACTGATGGACAGCGGGAAATTCTTCTCGGGACACGGCAGGGCCTCACCATTCGATTCAAAGAAGAAGAGGTGAGATCCATGGGCCGGACGGCGTATGGGGTGAAAGGGATCACGCTCGAAGAGGGAAACGAAGTGATCGGCATGGAAACCATCACCCCGGATTCCACGACCTCCATTTTGACCGTCACGGAAGGCGGCTACGGCAAACGAACACCTGTGGGCGAATACCGTATTCAGGGTCGTGGCGGCAAAGGTATCATCAGCGTCAAGACGACGGAGCGAAACGGTCCGGCGGTGGGATTTCTTCAAGTACGAGATGACGACCAAATCATGTTGATGGCGGCGCAAGGGAAGGTACTTCGTTGCAAAGTTGACGATATTCGGGAGATTGGCCGGAATACCCAAGGTGTCCGCATTCTCGACCTCGACGGTGAAGGAGACCGAGTGGTGGGCGTCGCCAGATTGGCGGAAGTGGTCGAACGAGAGGACGCAGGTTCGGAAGACACCCCCGAAGCCTAATCCGACCGAGCCGCATAGTTGTTCCATGCACGAGCAAGCGCCTTCTCCTATGTCTCCGTCTTCCTCCGGTCCCAAGACCAAGAAGCCGCTGGATACCGTCGTCAAGTTCGCACTGAGCGTCTTTGCGGGATCTTTCGCGTTGATCTGGGGGGGGATGTATCTTAGCCGCCCCGATCGATCGATTCCTCCCTACACGGTCGGTGCACAATCGAGCCAGATCGTCACCACGGACGTTCCTCGCGGAACCACCGATGAGGAGATTGAATCGCTGGTGAAGCGTTTTCGAAAGGTCGGCCACCAAACGCACGATTTCGCTGGCATGAAGATCCACCCTACCACTCCGGGCGATCCTGGTGGGCCATACAGACAGATTATGATTTACGTGTTCGATGACCACGGATGGACTGATCCAGAGGTACTGGCGAAGTATCTGGCCGGGGATGCGACGGTCATCAACGACTATGAACGGTCCATGCGTGGGTACTATCGATTGCAGGATCAGGAAGAAGAAGGAGGCGTGGGACCCATCCCTAAGAACGGCCACCTCTCCAACGGCACACGGATTCTCTTTAAGGGACGCGTGACGGATTCTTTACCGGTGGAGGCGGAGCCTGGACAAGGTAAGCCGATATCACCTTTCTAAAGTGCTCACGAAGCGCAGGATCTTGAATGACGGCGGTATGGGAGAACACCTCTGCTGAATATTCTCCTGGCTGAGGTGATCCGAAGTCGGTGGTAAGACGTGCGGAAGGAGCTTCCGAATCGGCGGGAATTTCTCCGACCCGACCCGCAATGTCGGTCACACACTCGGTCCCGAACTCTGCCTGCAGCTTCGTTAAGAGCGCCGGCTTGAGGAACGTCAACTGTTGGAGCCAGACGGAATTTCTGACGACGAGGTAGAGCTTCTTGAAGCGAATCTGAGTCGGCCAGGTATGAGACGCCATGGGCTCGCCCACGAGCTCGTGCCAACGACGCTGCAAGCGAAGTTCCAGCAGTCTTGATTCAAGACCAAGCCGCTTGGAAAGACCGGACAGGATGCTCCCAAAGGAATCGAGTGTGCGAGGGCCAGCCATGTGGCATCATAGGCGGTAGCGGAGAAATAGATCAAGGCGTCGGTGTCGGGTTATGGCTAAAGAGACAGAAGATCAGGGGAAGGTCGTGGCTACTAATCGGAAGGCCTACCACGATTATTTTATCGAAGAAAAGTTCGAGGCCGGGATTGTGCTCAAGGGCACCGAGGTGAAATCGCTTCGGGACAGGCGAGTGAACTTACAAGACAGTTATGCGGACGTCAAAGAGGGCGAGGTTTTTCTCCATCATTGCCATATTAGTCCCTATAGTCACGGCAACATGATGAACCACGACCCGATCAGGACCCGCAAATTGCTCCTGCATCGAAAGGAGATCAACAAGCTCCTGGGGAAAACCCAGCAGAAGGGCCTTACGCTGATCCCGCTCCGCATCTATTTTTCCGAACGGGGCCAGGTCAAGGTCGAACTGGGCTTAGCCAAAGGGAAGAAGCAGCATGATCGTCGAGAATCGATCAAAGCTCGGGAAGCTGGCAGAGAAGTGGAGCGAGCAATCAAAGAACGAAAGTAGGGTGGAAGTTCCCTCTTCGATCAACGCGCGTTGACGATCACGAATCCCCTCCGCTTTTATCTCAACGAACTCGGCCGACACAACTTGGAAATCGTACCGTGCCCAGCCCATGGGTGGCGGATGCCATACAGGACGTGGGCAGCTGTCTCGGTACGAGCGGGTGCTCGGTCTCCTACCTCGAAGGAACAACGGCCTCCTCTTCTCTAGTCGAGAGAGGAGACGGTTCTCCTTAACTATTCACGGTCAAGGTACACGGCCTTATACATCACTCCAAGAATATCGTTATCATGGATCTTCACCTCCTTTCACCTGATGAAAATCATAGCTCTCGACCATGAAGGGTCTGTGATGAAATCATGAAGAAGTCTTCATGATTCGGCGACCGAACCGCGTGCCAACTGATCGGCAAGTGACACCAGCAAGTAATGGATATCGTGAAACTCTTCGAAGACGAACTGCCCGGATAATGGGGCCGTGTCTAGAAAGCCGTAGTGCTTACGTAGGGAGTGACTCGTAGGAGGATGAGGGCAGTACCAGACTGCATGACCAGTCTGATAGGGTTCTGCGAACTAACAAGGGTCCAGGGCGACACCGAACCAGACGCCTGCGATGTTGCAAGTATGGCTAACCGAGATCGCAGCACGACTCACAGACCATGTGGAAACCATTTCCTCTGTCGGGGGCAAGCGCGAGTCACAAGTGCGTACGTGACTGACAAGCATGACTCTCTCAGCCCAGCCCCCGTCTCCAGCAGGTCGCTCCACAGCATCGCCCGAGTCGGGTCACCTGCTCGCAAGCTGCAACATCGCGTATAACACTCCGAATATGGCGGCCAATAGGAACACTTCGATAAAGGAAATCATGATTGTTGTTCACCCCCTTTCGCTTTCCTACCTATATACGCCACCAAGATGAAGCAGCCATGATGAGACCGTGAAGAATTCTTCATGATATGTGCCCCCTTCTACGCTGGTGACGAGGAGTCAGTTCACCACAACACGGCCCACGGCGAACGACCCTAGAGCTTGTAGAATCTACTGACTCAGACTGTGGCGAGGGGCCAGAATTCTAAAAGGCTTAGGCGAGCGCTTTTTGCTGGGCGAGGGCCGGGAGATGCAGGGTGAAGACAGAGCCTTTGTTGACTTCGCTTGTAACGGAAATGCTCCCGCCATGAGCATCCATGATTTCTTTCACGATGGGCAGTCCGAGCCCGGTGCCAGCGGAATCTTTCGCCCTAGCCCAATCGGTGCGGTAGAATCGCTCGAACAGATGGGGAATGTTCTCGGGTTCGATTCCGTGGCCTGTGTCCTCGACCGCCACTGCCACATCGTGACCGACGGCCTGCAGGCGGATGGTGACGGCTCCACCGGATGGAGTGTACCGCAGCGCATTGTCGAGTAAATTGATCAATGCTTGTTTGAGCCACTGAACATCGCCTAGTACGACGGAAACCGGTTGGGATTCAAACCGCAATGTGATCTGACGGTCATCCGCCAAGAGTATCAACTCATCCACGAGCTCTTGAATCAGAGGTTCCACGGCGAGCGGGACGAGATTGACCGGAGGTTTACTACTGGTGAATTTCGCGAGCGTCAAGAGTGGACGGGTCAAGGCGATGAGCCGATCCACTTGCTGGAGATTGTTGAGTAACACTTCATGATATTCTTCCGGGGTCCTCGCCTTCATAAGCGCCACTTCCAGGTTTCCCTGCAGGATGGTCAGAGGGGTCTTCATCTCATGGGCGGCGATCTCGCAGAAGTTCCGTTGGACCTCGCTACTGCGTTGGAACTGATCCAAGACGGAGTTGACCGCCTGGGTGAGTCGCCGAAACTCTCGATAGGGTGAATCCATCGCCAGGCGCTTCCCCAGATCGGTTTCCGACATGGTTTCGGCGCCCGTGCACAAAGCGTCGATTGGGGCCAACACCTTCTTTGACAACCAGAGGCTGCCGACCCAGGCGACAAACAGAGTCGCTCCGGACCCGAGGGCGAGTAGAAACACAAGGCCATTCAGAGTTTCCCGGTAATGAAGCAGCGAGGTCTGCGCCTGCAGAACATACCGCAGTTGGCCGTCTTGTACGATAGACAGAAGCACGTGTCGAGCCGGGACACTGGTCGAGTCAACCGTTTCAAACACCGTGTGGTCACGCTCGACTCGTTGAAGCACATCAGCTGGAATTGAAGGCGGCGTTGCTGTGGTGGAACTTGTCCAGATGAGCCGACCGTCTGGAGAAAACACTTGAAGAGAATGCGGCACTTCCGGAAGCTCATATGAACGCCGTACGTCGGCGGCAAGTGCGCCGCCCTGACCGCTTCGCGTGAGTATTTCGGGGTGCTGCTCCACGATCTTGGCAAGCGTCTCTGCCAACGCGAAGAGTTGTCCATCCACAAAACGATGCAGCAGAACCTCGCTCACCGCGTACACGAGCGCGGAAAACAAGATGAGCCCTGCCATCAAGACGAAGGCGGACCAACTGATCAAACTGCGTAGAGATTTCATGCCGATGAGTCCGGCTCCTCGAGCATGTACCCTGCGCCGCGGACTGTTGCGATCAAAGGCGGAGAAAAATCCCGGTCGATCTTCGCGCGCAAGGCTCGAATATGGGCGTCGACGATGTTCGTCATAGGGTCATAGCTGATATCCCACACATGTTCAATGATCGCAGTTCGCGTAAGCACACGGTTCTTGTTTCGCAAGAGAAACTCGAGCAAGGCGTACTCTTTATTTGTCAGAGCGATTTCTTGTCCTGCCCGCCAGACACGATGAGAAGCCGGATCCAGCTTCAGATCTGCCGCTTGGAGATGAACCAGTGGTTGCTGACTTCCTCGGCGCAAGAGGGCCCGGATTTGAGCCAGCAGTTCCACGAAAGCGAACGGTTTCGGTAGAAATTGGTCTGCGCCGGTATCAAACCCCGACACCTTGTCCTCCACCGTATTGCGCGCGGTCAGAAGCAGCACCGGAGTCATGAATCCCTTGTCTCGAACACGGCGGCAGAGGGTGAGGCCGTCAAGCTTGGGGAGCATAATGTCCAAGATCAGCAGATCGTAAGCGTTGTCCAACGCCAATGCCAAACCTTCTTCCCCGTCGGCGGCCACGTCCACCACATAGTGCTCCTCTTTCAATCCTTTTCTGATGAATTGAGCCAGATCGGCGTCGTCTTCAACGAGCAGAATTCTCATGGCCTATCCTCATGACTGGACCACACGGACCGGCAGCGGAGGAAGCGGTGGGTCAACAGAGAACGCTTTTGCAGTCCGTGACCACCAGGTTGGTTGCTTTTTCGTCAACATCGAGGTCGATGGTCAGCCAGGCGATTCCGACCGCTCGTTCATCCTGGTGGGCTCCACCGCTCCCCTCAAGAAGGCTGACGACATAATAGCGGCCGGCAGGAACTTTCGTGAACCAAAAATGACCGGTTGGATTGGCTCTCGTCGTGCGAAGATAGGGAATCAGTTTCTTATCGGTCAGCAGTTGGGCCATCACCTCACGAAGGCATTCCACAGGCGACCCATGAGGTACGGGACTTTCTGGGGACGATGCTCCGCTCTTCGATGGGCACGAGTTCTCTCGCACATGTTTGTCGAACCAATAGCGAGTAGAGGAAGCCATTGGAATCAGGTAGATCGAGGCCCCCGCCTGAGTCACGGCTTTTCCAGAGGATGCACGCAAGAATACCTGTCCGGCCGCACCTCCTCGACCTTTTGCCCTGTAGGGGAAGAGCTCTTTCTCGTTGAAGGTCGGTGGGATCGATGAGCCCGACACCACCGCCTGTGCTGGTGTCGCGTGGACGCTGCTGATCAGCAGTAGACTCATGAACCAGCACCTGAGTTGCCCGTCATGCCACGTCATGTCGAGGAAGCTGACATTGCCGTGGATTCGTCCGGCTCTGTTGGAGTTTGGACGGCCTTATGCTTGAGGGCGCGACCCTTGTCAGGGGTTGGATCAATGACCAGGCCATACACGTCTCGCCCTTCATGGCCTTCCGGTAAATATTCCGTAATGGGCATCCCGTCTTCGCGAACAAAAAGGAGACAGTGACAGTATTTGTAGATTTGCATTTCATCGCACGCGCAGATCCACCGTCGGAGCTTGGCTTCGGCTTCTTTGTCCTTATAAAAGTTACAGGGGCAGAGCGGTTTCCCGAGTTCGTCGATATGAGAGGCTAATCCATTCACCACCGCCTCCGTCACGGCAGGGTTGGGATGCATCATGGTCCCGCTTTTCTCGGCAAACCCTTGTACGAACTTTCGTATCTTCTCGAGACTTTCCTGTGTCGGCTCAGCCATGGACCTCCTCCTCTCGAGCGACGATGGGCAGAACCGCTAGTTTACAAGGGTAATTCACTGCTTTACAATCCGTCCCTTCAGCTGATTTCATACCAAGTCATGACAGATATGTCGAGTCAACAGATCTTGCTGCAGCGGCTGGTCTGCGAGTTGAGTCTGACGGTCGCAGAGCCGCTGGTGACCCGTTTGCCGCAGGCCACTGGTAAACCGGATGCCGCGGCACAGGCGCTCATCCTGCTCGATGAACTCCAAGAGTTGTCTGAGAAAGCAGCCACTGCGGCGCTGGCGGCATTGCCTGAGCTCGACCAGCGGGCTGGTCTCGCGCACACGCTACTCTGGCTCGATCTGGGTGTTGTCCTGACACAATCCTCAGGCGCATCTGCCCTCAAATATTTCAAGGATAGCCCCATGGTTCTCGGGCTGATCGAACCACTCGATGCACGCACCGAGGTCCTGACAATCGGTCTGGAAATCGCCGAGCAGGATGCCAATGTCGCGCTCGAATACATTCGATGTGCCCCGCAGATTCTAAGCACCGTCGCCCCGAACAAATTGCGATCATGGCTCGATATCGGTATTGAACTGACCAAGGTCAATGTCGTCGTCGGCCTTGAGTTTATTCGACAGATCTTCAAACTCGCCCCTGTGCTGCCTTTGGAAAGTGTGAGGGATTGGGCAACCTTGGGCATGAAATTGATTATACCGAATAGCCTCGGGAAGCCGGATTACGTGGCGACCATGGAGTATCTCAGGACCAGCCCGGCCATTCTTCGAAACATCGAACACCCAGCTGTTCGGGAAAAGGTCGTGTCCCTGTGCCTCGTGTTAGCCGAATATTCCCCCGAGTCCAGCATGACGTGGCTCGCAGAGTCACCCGACCTCTTAGGAACGTTGCCGTCACTGGAATGGCGCATCCGGCTCTTGCAGCACGGCGCGTTGCTTGCTGAAAAGCATGCTGACGTGACACTCGAGTACCTGCGTCGTGCTCCCGAACTTGTCCGACTCATCGGACATGGGCCCGACGCGTTCACGAGATTTGAGAATTGGTTTACGGCTGGGATGGAAGTCTCGGCCTACAGCACAGACGGCGCGCGGGCCTATTTTTCGGTGGAGTCCAGGAAAGCACTGGCTTCGGTCGAACTAGCCTTGAGCGGGGTGCCGTTTCGGCAGGTCGCGCGACGAGTGAAACTGTTCGTCCAGGGACTCTGTGGAACCGCGGTCGCCGTGACGGCGATTCCTGATTCTGTGACTTCCCCAGCCCGTGCGACGGTCAGCGGAGACGGGAGCACTATTTCGTTGCCGGCGCTGCTCCGTCGGTATCCGACGGCCGCGGAAAATGAGCGTCTCTATCTCGTGATGGCGGCTCATGAAGCTGGGCACTTGGAATTCGGCACGTATCGACTCAGGCTCGAATCCCTGGCCGATCTGGTTGAAACCGTGCAACAGCGGTATGGTCGAACCAATGAAGCGAGACCCGAGACGCTGGCTGCTCTGTTTCAGCTCTATCCGAACCCCGCCCTGGTGAGAGATCTCTGGGCCGTACTGGAAGATGCGCGGATCGAATTCTTGCTGCAAACCGAGTACCCAGGACTTCGGTGTGACCTCGCTCGATTGGCAGAGGAATCCATTACCCCACGTGATCCGGCTCAGGGGTTGACGGTACAGGAGTTGGTTGTTGACGGTCTCTTGAGACTCTCCACCGGCGAATCGGCGGATTCTGCGGTTCCCAAGTCCGTCAAAGAAGAAGTTACGCTCCTTTGGAGCATGTGTGAATCCGTTCTCAAAACCACAGCGACAGCTGAGGAAACAGTTCGTGTCGTCGATGCGGTCTGCCGGCGGATCGAAGAGCTGCTGGCGGCTCGCAGTGAGATGATACCGGAAGAGAAACGCGAGGAGGAGCCGAAGGATGCGGAAGCGGGACAGGCAAAATCGGAGCAGCCGGGCGACCAATACCGCGCAGTGACTGATGTGGCCTATCGTGGCGCGATGAATCCGGAGTTTATCACGTGGAGTCAGGAACAGTTGGACCGGCAACACAAGCCTCCAACAGGATCGGACCGTTCACTGGAAGAAAGGGTGCGGAGCGGGGACCACGAATCCGGAAGCCAAGACATGTTACGCGAAGGGCGATCATTGCCGTCGGTTGTTGAAGAATGCCTGACCCTTGAAGTCGATGCCCAACAGATACAGGAAACAATGGCTCATGGCGAACGAGCCATTCTCTACCCTGAATGGGACTATCGGATTGAGGATTACCGGATGAATTGGTGTCGTGTGGTGGAACAACCGGCGGACCCCGGGTCCGACGACTTCGTCACGCAGACGTTGGTGTCCCGGCAGAGTACCGTCAAGTCGCTGCGCCGATTTTTTGAAGGCTTGCGTCCTCCAACCTTCCGCCGCATGGCAGGGCAACCTGATGGGGAAGAGGTGGATCTCGATGCCGTGGTTCGACGAGCAGGGGAACAGCGGGCAGGCATGGAAGGCGACGATCGGCTGTACATCCGGCGGGAAAAGCGAGAGCGCGACGTAGCAGTGGCGTTCCTCATTGATATCAGTGGATCAACCAGCCGGGACCTCGGAACCGGTCGGCGGGTGATCGACATTGAGAAGGAAGGCCTGGTACTCCTTTGTGAAGCGCTGGATGCCGTTGGTGATCAGTATGGACTCTATGCCTACTCTGGCCAAGGACGAGAGAGGGTCGAGTTTCTCACGATCAAAGACTTTGACGATCGACTCGGGGCGGCGACGGCTCATCGGCTTGGTGGCTTGGCTCCTCGTCATCAGAATCGAGACGGGACAGCGATCCGGCACGCCACGGCGAAGCTGGTGGCGCGGGAAGCGAAGAACCGCGTCCTCGTGCTGTTGAGCGACGGTAGACCATTGGACGATCAGTACAAGGATGAATACTCGTTGGAAGATACGAAAGCGGCACTCCGGGAAGCACGACAACGGGGAGTCGAGACCTTTTGCGTCACGATCGACCGGGAAGCGGAGACCTATCTGCATCGCATGTATGCAGAGGCGCGGTACTGCGTCATTCATAGCGTCGAAGCCCTTCCAACCAAGCTGCCGCTCATTTACAGGCAATTGACAGCGTAACTCCTTCAAGCGTATGACCAACTCGACAGGAAAGCCGACGGTCCCGGCCTGGTTGTATAAGCTCTTCACGGGCCATCAGTATCCCTATGTGCGTCGCTTAGCCAAGTTTGGACAGGTGGTGAAGCCCGGCGAAGATCGTGCGGAGCCGACGAAGGAGATGATCGAAGCCAAGTTCTGGGAAGTCTATCCTCGTTGCCGGGTGAAGGTGCTGCAGGAAGTCAAGGAAGGGATGATCGTGGTCTTTCATGACTTGGCTGAGTATCCTCCGGGTGGCTTTCAGGCACTGGTCGACAATCCGGAGGAGTTTCTGGCAACAACATTCGGCAAGAAGAAGATCAAGGTCAATTTCTATGACGAAGATAATTTCGTCTGCACGATCAACTTTAAAGTTGCGGGCTGGACGGAGCACAAACGGCTTAGTCCTCGGCCCTCAGTCCTCGATACTTGATGTGAGGTTATGATGGCACGGACGAAGGTGACGGTGGTCGGTGCGGGGAACGTCGGGGGGACGACGGCGCAGCGGTTGGCCGAGAAGAATCTCTATGACGTGGTCTTGGTCGATATTGCCCAAGGGGTTCCACAGGGCAAGGCGCTCGATATTTCACAGGCGGGGCCAGTCTGTGGGTACAGCACGCAGGTGGTCGGCACCAACGATTACGCGGTGACCGCCGGGTCGTCGATCGCCGTGATCACGTCCGGCATGCCAAGAAAGCCGGGCATGAGTCGCGACGAGTTGTTGGCGACGAATGCGAAAATCGTCAAATCTGTCGTCTCGGAATTAGTCTCCCGCTCTCCGGACATTATCCTGATCCTTGTGACCAACCCCCTGGACGCTATGGTCCATGTCGCGCGTTCCGTCAGTGGTTTGCCGAAATCGAGAATCATCGGCATGGCGGGTGTGTTGGACTCGGCAAGGATGCGGACCTTCATTGCGGCTGAACTCAACGTGCCGGCCACGGAGGTGCAGGCGATGGTGTTGGGTGGTCACGGCGATACGATGGTGCCGCTGCCGCGCTATACCACCGTGAGGGGCAGGCCGGTGTCGGAGCTGATGTCGAAAGAGAAGCTCGACGCCATCGTCAAACGAACACGGGATGGTGGAGCTGAAATCGTCGGCCTCTTGAAAACGGGCAGTGCCTTCTATGCTCCATCCGCTTCGGCGGTGGCGATGGTTGAATCGATTCATAAGGACGAGAAGCAGGTGATGCCCTGCGCGGTCTTGTGTGACGGGGAGTACGGACTGAAAAATGTCGTTGTCGGCGTGCCAGTGAAGATCGGACGGGGCGGGGCCGAGCAGATTCTGGAGTATGAACTGACGAGTGATGAACGGGCAGCGTTGGACACGTCGGCCAATGCGGTGCGGGAACTCTGTCGCACCGTGGATCGGCTGATGGCCTAAGGAACCTCCTTCACCATCATCTCACGTGCGTATGGGCGGCCAGCGTCGCGCCGACGAAGGTCATTCGTGCGCTTGACATTCGAAGAAACACTGCAGTACAGACAGTAGGTTAGACAGTCAACCGTTCAGAGGAGAGAGCAATGAAATTTCTTGAAGATCCGATGCAGACGATGGGGGTGGGATTTGTGCTCACCATCGTGTTGGTAGGGATATATTTGGGTTTAACCGGTATTGGTGCGGGTGAAGCCGAGTGGGCCTCCCTGGTCCTTCGCTGGGTGCACTTCCTGGCCGGGATCACCTGGATCGGGCTCTTGTATTTCTTCAACTTGATCAATGCCTCGTTCTTGAAAAGCCTGGATGGGCCGACCAAGAATATCGTGATTCCGAAACTGATGCCGGCTGCGCTTAATTGGTTCCGGCATGGAGCCACCGTGACCGTGCTGGCCGGTGTGTTGTTGTATGGCCACATGTATCATAAAGGCGGAACAGGAGCGGTGGCCTTGGCGATCGGCGGGTTGCTTGGCATCATCATGATGGGCAATGTCCATGGGATCATCTGGCCGAACCAGAAGAAGATCATTGCCGCCGTCACCGCAGCCGCGCAGGGCACTCCGGCGCCACCTGAGATGGCGCAATGGGGACGGACCGCCTTGCTGGCACCGCAGCCGCGCAGGGCACTCCGGCGCCACCTGAGATGGCGCAATGGGGACGGACCGCCTTGCTGGCCTCTCGCGTGAATTTCATGCTCTCGATTCCCATGCTGTTTTTCATGGGAGCCGGCAGCCATTTCAGATAGAACTCATTCTTTTCTTTGGCCGGTGGGGTTGACCTACCGGCCAAGTGTTATCTCCCGACCTTATTTCTCATGCCCCTCTATACCCAGCATCAGAGTAGGTCCCCTAGTCCTAACTGCTTGAGATTCAGGCCCATTTAGCCTCGTCGCCTTGACGGATGAAGAGATGGAGCCGTATAGTACGGTTTGAACTTTGGGACGTCACTGAGGGGATAGTTGTGCCTACTGCTGCAGAACCACGCATTATCCAACAGATGGAGGGTGCTCCTTGGGAGATTGAGGGGTACCTCAAAGTCGGTGGCTATGAAGCCTGGAAGCGTTGTGTGAAGGAGTTGAAGGCGACTCAAGTGATTGACGAGCTCAAGAAGTCCGGCCTGCGAGGGC
>JACRQB010000217.1 GCA_016222925.1 Nitrospirota bacterium
ATCGACGCGGCCCGCCATGAGCCGGGCCCCAAACTCCTGCACGATTGAATTGTCTTCCAACGAAATTTCGCGCAGCACAGGAGCGACAAGCGGCCGTCCGCCGTAACGCTCGATCAGTCGGGTGATCTCGGTGGCCATCCGGCTTTCGAACGCGGCGACAGTGAGTCCTTGGAAATTCACTTTGACCATTTGTTGATCTGATGATTTATCGATCTGTTGAGTGTTTACCGGACTTTGCCGTTCGCCTCGATGCTGAGAAAATTGCCAGTAGTTCTTTGGCTTCTCGTAGAAGACCTACTGTCCTGTTTTCGCGAGAAATGTCCGATTCAATAAGAAGCTCTAACCAAAACACCGTCTCATCTGCTTCTTCCACCACTGTTCCAAGCTTTGCGATAAACTCCGCACGGGAACGAGCGCGACAGACGGCCCGATAATTGGCCGCGACAGATGTGCCTGATCCTAGGATCTGTTTTCCGAGTATGCGAGCTTCTGGCGTCTTGGGGAGTTGGCTAGAAAGCCTGATGATCTCGAGCGCGAAATCTTTTGCCCTCTGCACCAAGTCTTGTGTTGGGCCAAAGTCCTTCATATTCAACAGAACATCAGATCGACAGATTCTTTACTTTGCGCTGAATTGCTTGATCGTACCATGCCATCGAGACTGATGCGCGAGGCTATTTGCCATTGACGCCTGCCATCGGTCTCCCTACTATACAAATTTTGGTTGAACGATGAACGAGTTGTCCGTATGACTGTTCCACACCATCGAGGTCTCCGCCATCTGGCACTCCGTGTGATCGATCTTCCTCGATCCCGTCGTTTCTATGAAGAGCTCCTCGACATGCAGGTCGTCTGGGAGCCGGATCCGGAGAACGTCTATTTCAGCTCCGGGGTCGACAACCTGGCCCTCCATCAGATCTCGAAGACAGAATTGGACTCCTACGATCCCTCAAAGACCCAACTGCTCGATCACATGGGGGTCATCCTTGACAGTCCATATACTGTCGATCAGATGTACCAGGCGATCCTACCGAAGATTGCATCCCTTGGTGGACGAATAACCAAAGAACCCAAGCAGCATCGTGACGGCAGCTATTCTTTCTATTTTGCCGATCCCGATGGCAACCAAATCCAGGCTCTCTATGAACCGACTGTTAGCAAACTCAGGATAGGACTGAGCAACGAGGACTGAGGGCTGACGTGGGACGAACACGAGCAGATAAGTTTGAAGACCTTATCGCTTGGCGAAGGCACGAGATTTGACACGGGCTATCTTCCAGACAACATCAGTAGGGTCTTTTGCGAAAGACTTCGGATTACACGACCAGATCCGGCGGGCTACTGTTTCGGTGATGTCCAATCTTGCCGAGGGATTCGAGCGAGGTGGTCGGTCGGAGTTTCATCAATTTCTGAATGTGACTAAGTCATCTTGTGCAGAACTGAGATCCCAACTCTATGTCGCATCGGACGTAACCCACCTGAGTCCATCAACTTTTCGCCAGTTGATGCTTCAAGCGGAAGAAATCGCGCGAATTATAGGCGGTCTGCGAAAGGCCGTACATACACAACGATTACAGACTCGCACTTCTACGACGAGGGCGAAATCCGCTAAACCTCAGTCCTCAGTCCTCAGTCCTGATTAACATGAGCCAAACCTGGAGCAGCATTCCCAAGCATCACTACGTGAGTCTTGCCCCCTGGTGTTGGGTGCAACTGGAGAGTGCGGAACCGCCGGGTCCCTTCCCCTTCATCGGTGGTGTGGCGCCGGAGGTCGTTGCCAGTCTCCAGGAGGCCCATAGCCTCCTCTCCAGCGCAATTGATACGGCAATCAGTGATGTTTTTTCGAAACGGGCGCCGCTTGATGACCCCGCTCGTCAGCGCCGAGTGGAAGACGCTTATGCCGAGCTGGTCGACGCGCGGCCTTACCTAAAACAACACATTCACTGTGGACGTCGACCAGACGGAACCTTTCAGTGGGACTTCCCGACTGATCCAGCCAAGTCCGCAACTGTGACCAACGGTGGTCTCCGCATCTTTCATGCAATCAATCACCAAGCCCTCCCGTTCGGGTTCAATCACCTTCCCCTAGGCCCCGCCGTTGGGAGATTACTCGGCCGGCTCGATGGGACCCATACGGCCGACGAGATTCGCGCCGTGGTGTCGGCACTACCGCGTGACTCACAGGGCCTGCTGACAAGACTCCTAGAGCTGCTGCAGCTGCAGGGATGCTTGATCACATCGACCACCGCTTCGATAAACCGACACTGGCTCGATGTTGTTCAGGATCAGGACACGGTCCACCTGGGGCACGCGGCCCTGCTCTACCGACAACGTGAGACCATATTCCTCTTCGACCCGTGGCTTTTGCCGTGGTTCGCCGAGTCATCGGTACCATCGCTTTGGGGAGGACTCTTACCAAGACCCGCCGCGGTATTCTTGACTCACGATCACGATGACCACGTCGATCCCCGTACCCTACTCCATCTTCCGAAAGACACGCCGATCATTGTGCCCAGTCGGCGCAATCGAACGCAGTTGTTTTTTGATTATCACGGCCTGCTTGCAGAATTAGGGTTTGAACACGTCATCGAGCTCGCGCATGGGGACAGTTGGCCGTTTGAAGGCGGCGCGGTCGTGTCCGTGCCGTTCTATGGCGAGGACCCTTGCGACTTGAACATGCCACGGAATTGCTATCTGATTTCGGATCGGGGATACAATGTGCTCGTTCATGCAGACAGCGGCCCGACGAACGACGACCGATCCGCCCTCAAGGACAATATCATTCAACAATTGGTCGGGCGATACGGACCGATTCCGCTGGTGTTCGCCTCCCAACAGCAGCTACGTGAAATCCGGAGCCATGCCGCCCATGCCCCGCTCTCCCACCCAGGCACATGGTTGGATGTCGGCGAAAATGGCTACCTCACGAATGCCTACCTGGCCGATGTCTGCGCAGCTGCCCACGCGCGGTTGTTTGTGTCCTACGCCACCGGTGGAGCCGACTGGTACCCCGATCACTTGTCCTTCATGTTCAGCCGCCGCAATCCTGCTAGAACTGCGCTATTGACGGCACACTGGGAGCCACCGGAGAAATTAAAAGACCTTCTTGCTTCGCAGGAATGTCGATATCATTATGCTCACGCGCTGGATCTGTACCGAGCAACGGGTCACCGTGAGGTTGAAGTGATTGCCACGGGGGATGCCCTCGCTCCACTGACGCTGTATCGATTGGGTCACGGCGATCCGCCGTTTATGAAGTCCGGCAAGAGACGGTAGCATCTTTTCTTTCTTGAAGGAGTAGATATGACTGGAACGCAGCCGCCGATTCTTGTCACGGGCGCCGCGGGGTTCATCGGGTTTCACGTAGCTAAACGCCTCTTGGACCGTGGCGATCACGTGATCGGCCTCGACAATATCAACGACTACTACGATGTGCGATTGAAACAGGCTCGGCTCGCCCAATTGACGCCGCACGAACGATTTAGCTTCGTCAAACTCGATCTCGCCAACCGACAAGGGATGCGGGACCTCTTTGCCGACACACCCATACGGCGGGTCGTTCATCTCGCAGCCCAAGCAGGCGTGCGCTATTCCCTCATCAACCCTCATGCCTATACAGAGAGCAATATCGAAGGCTTTATGAATATTCTGGAAGGCTGCCGGCACAGTCAGGTCGAGCATCTCGTCTATGCGTCATCAAGTTCCGTGTACGGCGGCAACACGTCTATGCCGTTTTCCGTGCATGATAATGTGGACCATCCGGTCTCACTGTATGCCGCCAGTAAGAAGGCCAATGAGCTGATGGCCCACTGCTATGCACACCTGTATCAACTGTCTTGCACAGGCCTTCGCTTTTTTACCGTCTATGGACCTTGGGGACGCCCCGATATGGCCCTCTTCATCTTTACGAAGGCTATTTTGGAGGGCCAGCCGATTGAAGTCTTCAATCACGGCAAGATGAAACGCGATTTCACCTATGTGGACGACATTGTCGAGGGAGTCATTCGGACGCTGGATCATCCTGCAACGGCCAATCCAGCGTGGTCAGGAGAGAGGCCGGATCCAGGAACCAGTTCAGCTCCGGCGCGAATCTATAACATCGGCAACCATCAGCCGGTCGAGCTGCTGCACTTCATCGAGATATTGGAGCAATCGCTGGGGAAGAAGGCGGAGAAGAAACTGATGCCGTTACAGCCTGGAGACGTCCCTGCGACGCATGCCGACATCGACGATCTTTCCAACGACATTGGATTCAAGCCGACCACACCAATCGAAGTGGGGATACCCCGTTTCGTGAAGTGGTATCGGGAGTTCTATCGGGTTTGACAACCCCGGTCTGAAAATCTAGAAACAACCGATGGGTATGAACCCAGTACCAAAAATCCTCGACAATGCGATATAGCGCGCATTGTCATAGAAAGAGTGGCTTGGCATTCGCTGAGTACGCCCGGTGACATCTCCCCCATAGGACGGGTCAGATCCGAAGAACATCCCTCCACGGGTCTTCTGCACAAGTTGTATCCATTCCATGTATAACGTGCACACTTCAGCCTGTGCCGAGCCGGAAGACGTGTTGCTCGCATACCAGTCACGCGCCCAATCGGGCACTTGACGTCCTCCTGCTCCAGAAGCACGTTCCTGGTAGGAAGGGACCTGATACTGGGGTTCGCTGGTGATCGTGGTTCGTGGAATTGTCGGCATATTCTCCAAATCAGGCACGACGGAAAGCGACTTTAACACCATGGCACGACAACCAGCCTGCTCCTTGTTCGTGTAGATTGAACTGCCATCCGCTTGAGGACAATCCCAGGTCGTCCCCGATCCGGAC
>JACRQB010000142.1 GCA_016222925.1 Nitrospirota bacterium
GAACTTGCGCGAACACGTACGGCGGGAGTCGCTTAATTCGATAAAAACCTTCGCCCAACCCCATGAACTTCCTTTTGACTATTTTTAACGATTCCCTACAACTCACTCATCCCGACTAAATGAGTAAAGGGATCCTGAAAGCCCCCATTCTAATGGAGGGCTTTGGTCGAGTCAATTTACCTAATTTTCTATGGGGTTTGGAAGTTGTCAGATACGCCGGTTCTTCACCGATCCAGGAACCCGTTCTTGCCCCTTCTCGTTCCTTTCTGCTACTACTATCGCTGAATTGATGGCTCCAGCGTGTCTCACGCACGTGTTCTCCGGCTGAGTGGATGTAAGGAGGGGAGATGGCCCGGCTTGGTGTGAATATCGACCATGTGGCGACGTTGCGGCAGGCACGTGGAGGAACCGATCCAGATCCCTTGGCAGCTGCGGTGCTTGTCGAGCTGGCAGGAGCAGACGGCCTGGTCGTTCACCTGCGGGAAGACCGTCGCCATATCCAAGATCGAGATCTTCAACTCCTTCGTGAAATAACCCGGACAAAGCTCGACCTTGAAATGGCGGCCGACGCAGAAATGGCGAAGATCGCCCTGAACATCAAGCCCGACCTGGTCACGTTGGTACCAGAAAAACGACAGGAACTCACCACTGAAGGGGGCCTCGATATCGCCGGGCATCGTGACCGAATTCAGAACATTGTGACTCTGTTACATAACGGGGGGATTCCCGTCAGTGTCTTTGTTGAGCCCGATCTGAATCAGATCAGGGCTGCGCACAAGGTTGCGGCTGATTTCGTGGAGTTGCATACCGGTCGGTACGCGAATGCCACTCGCTCTAAAGAAGCCGATGCGGAATTCGAAGCCATTACCCACGCCGCCAAGCTGGCCTACAAGCTTGGGATTGGCGTCAATGCCGGGCATGGATTGAATTACCGCAACATCAAACGCTTGACGCATATTCCTGAAATCGTCGAGTACAACATCGGGCACAGTATCATCGCACGGGCGGTCCTCGTCGGTCTCGTAGAAGCCGTGAAAGAAATGAAGGCCCTACTCAGTTGATTTGAGATCGTCGACCTGCTGAGTCCGCCCGTTCTTCACGTTCGTTCATCATGACCAAGATTATTACCGCTGCACAGATGCAGGCACTCGACCGCCGGACGATCTCAGAGGCTCGTATCCCAGCGACCACATTGATGGAACGCGCCGGGTCTGGCGTTGTCTCTTGCCTTGAGCAACGGCTGGGGCCCGTACGAGGCAAGAGGGTCACCGTTGTGTGCGGCAAAGGCAACAATGGGGGGGATGGATTCGTCGTTGCGCGCCTCCTCCGTCGACGCCATGCGAACGTGCGCGTCCTCGCCCTGACGCCGACGTCCGAACTGAGCCGTGATGCTGCCACCATGTATAAGCAATTCGTTCGTGGAGCAGGGAAGTCCTCCATCTACCTCTATGCGTCCAAGGCCCAGGCGCAGGCACTTCTACAAGATAGTGATATCCTTGTCGATGCCCTCCTCGGAACAGGCCTCTCCGCTACTGTCACCGGACGCTATGCCGAGGCCATTGACAGCATCAATGAAACCGGTCGTCCCGTGGTGGCCGTTGATCTTCCATCGGGCCTCCATGCTGATACTGGAACGATCCTTGGCCGAGCCATTCGTGCCTCCCTCACTGTAACCTTTGGGCTACCGAAGTTAGGCCTCTATCAGAATGATGGGATTGACCTCGCTGGAGAGGTGGCGCTCGTCGATATTGGAATTCCGTCGGCCTACATTGACGCGATTCAGAGCCGAACTATCTTGATGACGCCACACGTAGTGCGCACATACCTGCCGAAACGGCAACCATCGAGTCACAAAGGTACATTTGGCCATGCCGGTATCATCGCAGGATCCGTCGGCAAAACTGGTGCCGCCGCCATGGCTGCTCAGGCGGCCCTGCGTGTCGGTGCGGGCCTCGTGACTGTCGCAATCCCTACAAGTGTGAACGATGTGTTGGAAGCAAAGCTATTGGAAGCGATGACGATTCCCATGCCTGAAACCAAAGCGCGCACCTTGGCGCGAACGGCATTCGATCGACTCGTCGCCTTCATGGAGGCGAGAACTGCTATCGCCATCGGTCCAGGTCTATCAACTCATCCTGAAACGGTGGAACTGGTCCGGGCCTTGACAAAACAGCTCGACCGGCCTGCTGTATTGGATGCGGACGCCCTGAATGCGTTGACCGGTCGGACTGCCCTCCTGGCAACTTGCAAAACACCGCCAATCATCACGCCCCACCCCGGAGAAATGGCACGACTGGAGGCCGATGCCACGTCTCAGACCGTCAACAGCGATCGGATCGGTACTGCCACCCGCTTCGCACGGGAACGGGGACTGTTCGTCGTTCTGAAAGGGGCTCGGACCGTCGTTGCCAGACCGGATGGAGTCGTCGCTATTTGCCCGACGGGTAATTCTGGCATGGCGACTGCTGGGACAGGCGATATATTGACCGGCATGATCGTGGGACTCTTGGCCCAAGGCCTACCCTCCTGGGAAGCGGCCTGTGCCGCCACCTACCTGCATGGTGTCGCCGGGGATTTGGCTGCGACCAGAAAGGGGCAAGCCGGATTGATCTCGCGCGACGTGCTTGAGATGATTCCGTATGCCCTCAAGCTCATGGGTCAGGCTCCATCAAACGACCCCAATCAATGCATCGGGAACGATCTCGTGTGAGGACGTTCCTATGGTGACATCCGTCGATTCTCTGGACCTTCACCTCTCATCTCCGCGCGAGACAGAGTCGTTCGGAAATGCCATTGGCCAGTTGCTTCGTGGCGGTGAGGTACTTGCCTTGATCGGCGAACTGGGGGCAGGGAAGACAGCACTGGTCCGCGGCATCGTGGCCGGGCTCGGAGCACCGGCCGCTTCTGTCACAAGTCCGACGTTCCTGCTGGTCCATGAATACCAGGGGCGGCTTCCGATCATTCACATCGACCTGTATCGGTTGCAGCGGCCTGAGGAAACCGAATCGATTGGACTATCGGATTACCTTACGGATGACGCGGCCGTCGCCATTGAGTGGGCAGACCGGTTTCCCCAACTGCTTCCGGATGATCGACTTGAAGTCACGCTGACCCATCGGACCCGGACAACCAGACGAGCTCTGGTGGAAGCACGAGGCTCACGTTCTCGCTCACTTCTCGCGCGCCTCAAGAAAGTCTGGCATCAAGCCCCTCGATCATTCAAGCTACGCCTCCAAACAGGCAGAAAGACTTCGCCGCGATGACTCGACTGATTCTGATCGGCATTCTTGTGCTCCTTTCGTTGGCCTTCTTCCTTCAAAACCAAGAACAGGAAGTCACGCTCCGCTATTTCTTTGGGTTACTCGAAGCCTCAACTCCCATTTACAAACCCATTATGGCTGGATTTCTCATCGGCCTTTTGGTCGCAGCCATCTTATTGTTTCCCCCCTGGATACGCGGACGTATCGATCTTCGACGTAAGACGAAGGCCTTACAGGAAGCCGAAGTGAACTTAGAGCGACTTCGGCAATCTCTTGAGAAGCTGTCCGGACGCGCCCACACTCCCGCACCGATGGAGTCTTCGAGAGAACCCACTGATGAGTGACGCGACCCTAAGCCCGCTCATGCGGCAGTATCGGGACATGAAACAGGGATACCCTGAGGCCATACTGTTTTTTCGGGTGGGAGATTTTTATGAGATGGGTTATTGAAGGCCGGCCGTATCGTGGCGTTGTGCGAGCAAGTTGAGGATCCCAAGCTCGCCAAAGGTCTGGTGCGCCGTGAAGTCGTCAGGCTCTATACTCCGGGCACACTTGTCGACACAGAATTTCTCGCCCCGTGCGAACTTAATTATCTTGCCGCCCTCTCGGTGCGATCGGACACAGTTCATGGAAGATCGATCGGCTTGTCCGTCCTTGAGGTTTCAACGGGTGAATTTTGGGGGATGGAGTTTCACGGTCCCCACGCGGTCACACAACTATTGAATGAAGTCTCTCGACTGGACCCTCGAGAAGTGCTTTTCTCTAAAGACCTTGCCCCCGAATGCTCTGCTTGGATCCAACAAATCGTAGGAACACGCCTATGTGAACGACCTCCGACATCGTTCGGCCAGCAATCCGCTGCTCAGACCTTAATGGCGCATTTCCACATACAGGACCTTGATGCCTTAGGCTGTGCCGACAGCCCCGCCGCCAGTAGCGCAGCAGGCGCCGTCTTATCGTACTTGCGCGAGACTCAACCGACGGTTCCGCTGGATCATATACGCCGATTCACTATCCGGCGCAATGATGAGTACATGCACCTGGATGGCACGACCATCCGTAACCTGGAACTTCTCAAACCATTCCTGTCGAACGAGAACGCGTCGGGTTCGAAACCGACCACGCTCCTGAGCGTGCTGGATCGGACCGCCACGGCCATGGGAAGTCGACTCCTTCGCCAGTGGCTGGTAAGGCCGTTACTCCATGACGACCAGATACGTCAGCGGCTTGATGCGGTCGAAGAACTGAAGGACCACATGCAGATCAGAACTGCATTACGGACCGCCTTGCGAGAGATCCAGGATATCGCACGACTTGGTAGTCGGATCGTACTCGGCTTGGCCGGTCCGCGAGATTGCCCGAGATCGGTGTCCAGCTAGCACCGCTTCAGAGCCTGCTGCTCTGTCAGGCGCGAACATCATGGGATAGCGGCCAGGATCTCTACGACGTGATTGAGCATGCCATCCGACCTGATGCTCCGCCTTCCGTTCGAGACGGGAACATCTTCACAGATGGCTATGACCCGATCATCGACGAGTTACGCAAAGCCAGCAAGGAGGGGAAAACTTGGATCGCTGCAATCGAGACGCAGGAACGTGACCGAACGGGCATTGAGTCATTGAAGGTCCGTTACAATCAGGTGTTTGGCTATTACATCGAGATCACTAAAGCCAATCTTGCCCGGGTCCCCGCTGACTATATTCGCAAGCAAACGCTGGTCAATGCCGAGCGATTTATGACCGCTGAATTAAAAGAGCTGGAAGAACGTGTCACCGGAGCCGAGGCCAAGCTTTTGGCTCGTGAGCAGGAGGTTTTTATTCAGCTTCGCTTGAGGTTGGCTCAAGAGGCCTCTCGATTGGACTCCATGGCGACCGCCCTTGCGCTCCTTGATGTCGTCGCCGGATTGGCCGAGGTGGCCGCCCTATACCGGTATACCAAGCCAACAGTGACTGAAGACGGTGCCCTTATCATCAGGGAAGGTCGTCACCCGGTCGTCGAGCGACTCTGTACGGATTCAGTATTCGTCCCGAATGATACCGTGTTGGACCTTGAACTGAACCGCCTTCTGATCATTACAGGACCAAACATGGCAGGAAAGAGCACCTATCTTCGTCAGGTCGCACTGATTATCTTGATGGCTCAGATCGGCAGCTTCGTACCCGCCTCAGAAGCGACGATTGGATTAGCCGATCGCATTTTCACAAGAGTGGGAGCCTCGGATAATTTGGCCGGGGGTCAGAGCACTTTCATGGTCGAAATGGTGGAGACCGCAAATATTCTCCAAAACGCAACGTCCCGCAGCCTCATTCTGTTGGATGAAATCGGGCGCGGCACAAGCACCTACGATGGCCTGAGTATCGCGTGGGCAATTGCGGAATATATTCACGACTGCACCAGGTTGGGCGCGCGCACATTATTCGCAACCCACTATCATGAGATGACGCAACTGGAGCAACAACGGATCGGAATCAAGAACTATCGAGTCGCCGTCCAGGAATGTGATGGTGATGTGGTGTTTCTCAGAAAAATCGTGGCAGGGAAAGCCGACCGAAGTTACGGCATTCACGTGGCCAAACTGGCAGGGCTTCCTATGGAGGTCATTAGCCGAGGATGAACACCAGACGACATCGGAACTCCTTCCTCATCCTCATCCGATGATAGAAGAGGTTAACCAGATCGACCTATTTTCGATGACACCGCTCGATGCGCTGAATCGCCTCGCCGAGTTGCAACGTATGGTGAGATCGGAGCGCCGTGATACATCCGATCGGTAATCCATATCGACTAGATGGTAAAAATAAAACGGGCGGCATTCCCGAGAGAAATGCCGCCCGTCCGTATCTCACAATAGTCTTCAGTGCGCTTGATTATATTGTGCGGTCGAATGAATCAGACCACCAACGGTTTTCCCACCTGGAAGCATCACATCGTACTGCATGCCCACATTGCTGCCATCGGGGGTCACTGGCGAGCTGTTAAGGATCGCCATGCCTTTAGCACAAGTTGGTTCGAATTCGTTTTTCCCGGCACATTCCCTAAGACGAAGCGCGGAAATACTCAGAGGTTTCCCCACCGAACCAGATACCTCAGGAATCTTCTTCACTGATGAAATCACCCGATGATTTTGCTCGGTTTCCGTGGCGACGAATTCGATCAAGTCCGTCGTGCTACCAGGGGGAACTTCCTTCGCTGCGGTGGGTCCGGCATGAAGGCGACCCATTTTCTTCAGCTCTTGCCAGGCTGACTTATCGGCATAGAACTTCAGCGTTTTCCCCGGATGAACTTTTTGCCAATACAACCCGCTCTCCGCGTTCCCACCGAAGACGGCTGTGTTAATCCACACGGCTTCATCGTAGGGATCAAGGATGATCACCCGACCTTGAATGGTGGTCGGTTTGCTCATGTCACCCCATTCGAATCGTTCTTGAAATGACTCAATAGCCGAGGCAGTTGAAGCCAGACCGGCTACCAGTGCAACGGCTGCCAGCACGGCGGCACCTTGCTTGTGCAACATCATAATCGCGTCCTCCTTGAACAACATCATCTGTACGCTTTGAACGTGACTAGTCCTTGATGACTTTGAACCCGGTGATGGTTCTGCCGTCGCATCGTTGATGATCGGCCTCCACTGTCACCGGACCCTGGTTCTCCTGTATTCCAATATTGAATGCCAAACAAGAGTTCCCCATCCGGGTTGTCCGCCCACTGCGACCAGACACGGCCTTGCAGCTTCTTGGCCGCCTCAGCAGCCTTTAGGGGTTTCCCGCCAACGACCGCATCGGCGAGGCCTAGGTGATCTATGGCCCCTGCAGCGAATGAAAAATCAGCCGCGAGCAAACCGAAAGACGAAAAAACCGCCGCTGCAGCTAGAACGACAGCCCTTTTCATAGGTAATCCCTCCTTCGTCAATTTGAGCACGATACTCGGATTAAGATGTTAGTTCTTTCTATTACGCGGTCTTGATATAGCTCGCAAATCATCTTGAAAATTTAAAGTACTTCAATACCCTTTACCGAAAACAAACGGAAAGCCGTCCGGTTGGTACCGGAACGGTACTGAAACTGCAAGGCCCTGTCAAGAAAATGTTTGCCAGACTTGTCACATGGAGGATGCATAGCTTTTACAGTGCATATAAAACAATAAGTTATAAGTCTTCTCCGACTGGAAAGTATGTTGTGGTCAGGCTGGGCTTTTTGGGAATTGCCCGCTTAACGCCTTCACTTGCCGTGAGGAAAGTGGCCCCAAACCTGTCAGGGCTATTTTTTCAGGGGTGAAGAGATCCTGTGCTACTTGACTTATTTGTCGTGGTGTAATCGCATCTATTTTCAAAATCATGTCTTCCAGGTTCGTATGGGCACGGGAGATCAATTCATCTTTTGCAAGCTTGTTCATCCGGCTATGCGAACTTTCCAAGCTGAGCATGAGGCCGCCTTTCATCTGTTCTTTTGTCCGTTTTAGCTCATGCCGATCAATTCCATCTCTGCTCAAGCGCCGGATCTCGCGACTGACGAGTTCAAGAACGCGCTCAACCTCCCGAGCTTGCGTGCCTGCATAGACGGTGATCGTACCGCCATCGGAATAACCCGACAAAAATGAGTAGATCGAATAGGATAAGCCTCTTTTTTCACGGATCTCCTGGAATAGTCTCGAACTGACGCCACCGCCGAGGACACTGTT
>JACRQB010000200.1 GCA_016222925.1 Nitrospirota bacterium
GCATCAGTGGCCCTCGAAAAAGTGAGATTGGTGCCGGAGCCAGTTCATCGTGACCGCGTCATCACGCCCTATCGCATCGATCCCTTCACTATCCCGCTTGAGAAGAAAACCGATTTACTGCTGAATACGATGGAAACGCTCCATCGACAATCCGGTATCGCACGGAGCAGCGCAAGTCTGTGGGCGCGTCGAGACAGGAAGTTGTTCGTATCGACGGAAGGGTCGCGTGTGGAATTCGATCTGTTGGCCGGGCAAGGCGAATGTACCGCAACGGCTCTCTACGAAGGTCGGTTTGCTTCGCGCAGCTTCAACACGCCTCATCTCAGGAAGGGCTATGAACTGATCGAGGAAGCCGACCTGCTGCGCGAGGCCTCGCGTGTTGCCGCTCAAGCGATCGAAAAGGTGAAGGTCCCGGCAGTCGATGCGGGCCAGTATGATCTGGTGCTCGACCCGGAGCATCTGTCGTTGACGATCCATGAGTCCTGCGGCCATCCGAGCGAACTGGACCGGGCGCTTGGGTACGAGGCCAATTATGCGGGGACCAGCTTCCTGACGCCCGAAAAACTGGGCACCTTTCGCTATGGCTCGCAGCATGTGAATTTGGTTGCCGATAACACCGAACCGGAAACCCTGGCTGCGACCGGTTACGATGACGATGGTGTGATGTGCCAACAATGGGACATCGTCCGGAACGGAGTGTTCGTCGGGTATTGCACAAATCGTGAAGTTGCGTCGAAGATCAGCGAATCTCGTTCACGTGGCTCGAATCGAGCTGATGGGTGGAGCCACGTTCCGATGGTGCGTATCGCAAATATCGGACTTGAGCCAGGCGCAGCGACCGTCGATCAACTGATTGCCGACGTGAAGCACGGCATCTACATCGAAGGCCATGGGTCCTATAGCATTGATCAGCGCCGCTACAATTTCCAATTCGGCGGTGACGCCTTCTGGCTGATTGAACATGGCAGACGGACCCACATGCTGCGAGACGTGATCTACCATGGGATCACGCCGGAATTCTGGAACAGCTGCGATGGAGTGGCCGACCGAACTGCTCGCCGTCGATACGGCTTCATCACGTGTGGCAAGGGGCAGCCAGGCCAGTCTGGTTGGATGACGCATGCCGCTTCTCCTGCGAGGTTTCGCCAGATCCATGTGATCCGAGGAGAGGGAAGCGCATGACCGTACTGAGCGGCGCCTGGCCGAAGTTGACCAGCAGCGATGAGTTTCGCTTTCTGAGCGATCTAGTCCTGACCCGCTCATCCGCTGATCAGACGATCGTCCGTCTTCGCGATCATCACGCCGGCACAACGAGATTCGCCAACAATCAAGTCATCCAGAATGTCGATGCGAGACGGGGCTCACTGGCCGTGACGGTTGCCTTCGGGGGACAGCAGGGGACTGCGAGCACGACGGATTTTACCGCCGGCGCGATTCAGGATGCCTTGGCGCGTGCTGAACGGATTGCTCGGGTCTCACCGGTTGACCCTGAATACCTTCCGCCTCCCGATCCGTGCCTGTTCCCTGTTCGCGTGACGGCGAAACCGGAAACTCTGGCGGCAGGGCCGGTCAAACGTCTGGAGTATGCGAATGAAGCCATCGGACATTGCCGGATGGAGAACCTCATGGCCGCCGGCGTCGTGGCCTCATCCGGGACCGCGGTCGGGATTGCGGCGAGCAATGGGTTATTCGGCTATGAGGTACGAGGAGACGCGAGGTTTAGTCTCACGGTCCAAACTGGTGACGCGACGGGCTGGAGTGCCGCGGCACATCGGTCGATCGATCATTTGAAAGTTCAAGAGCGGACCCTGGCGGCCATTGTCAAAGCCAAACGAGGCCGGGATGTGTGTGAGATGCCGGCGGGGCAGTATCCCGTGATTCTTGAGCCGGCAGCCGTGGCTGGACTTTGGGCGTGGGTGCTCTGGTCTCTGGACGCCAAGTCTTACACAAAGGGGACGAGCCCCTTCGCCGGCAAGCTGGGACAGGCAATTGTGGACGAGCGGCTGACGCTCAAGAATCACCCCGATCATGCCGACCTGCTTGGAGAAGGATTTACCCATGACGGTGTGCCGAGTACAGCCTCCCTGTGGATCGATCATGGAATCCTCAAACAGCTGGCCTATGACCGGTTTACGGCGAAGGCTGATGGCATACACCCCATTCCGACACTGGAGGCTCCGGCCTTGTCGGTTGAGGGGGCCTCTGTACAGTCGATTCAGGATCTCATAAAGAACACAGAACGTGCGATTCTGGTGACGAATTTTTGGTATATCCGTCCTGTGAATTCTCAGGACCTCATGCTGACCGGAATGACCCGAGATGGAACGTTTCTGATCGAGAAAGGGGAGATCGTCTCAGCTGTAAAAAATTTCCGATTTCATGGAAGCCCGCTCCAGGCATTTCGACACCTCACGGCTTGGACTGCGCCGATGGAGGCGGTGAACGCAGAGACCGGGAAGATGTTGGTTCCAGCTTTGGCCCTCCCGCATTTTCATTTCTCAAGCGTCACACGGTTCTAGCTGTGTCATGAGGACTCCAAACATATTTAATCGACCGCAGAATAAAAGGGTTGACTCTTCTCTGCGTGAGGAGTAGGTACAATAAAGGTATCTCACTAGGTCTGATTGAAGGGGGGGGATCTGCCAGATGGCCCCGCGATTCAATAAAGAACCCATCAACCTCATTCACCGAATCCCATCACAGAAGCAGATTGATGAAGCTCGGCCGGTCGCCACGCCCTACGGCCAGATCCTGCTCAATGCCGGCGCCCTGTGCTGGCGCAAGGTGGTTGACCTCTTTGCCTACGTCACGCGCTATGAGGATGAGATCCATCCACGCCTTCGTAAGCCCCTTGCGCTCTCCGACCGAACGATGGAGCATTCCACGATCCAAGGGCAGGGTCCCGTCTGGTCGAATGGAGTGGGGGAGCCAATCCAGGAAGCAGAGAGTCCGGTGGCCGCGAAGGTCACCATCCTACAACAGCCGTCTCCGGTGCCGGCTCATGTTCAGTCGGAAGAAGTCGCCGAAATCCGAGCCTGCATGGTCGGGCAGCAAGATGAGATTGCCCGGCTGACGTCGCACA
>JACRQB010000201.1 GCA_016222925.1 Nitrospirota bacterium
AAGATCTGATCCGTCGACTGTTGGAGGACCTGGACTTCCTGGGTTTTCAACTTGACCTGGTCGGTCAATCCGGCGAATGCGGCTTTCAACTGCTGGTTCATGCGGTTGAATTCTTCGGCCAAGTCTTCCAATTCGTCACCCGTGTGGATCTGAATCGGTGTCCGCAATTCCCCGCGTCCGATTGACTGCGCGGCCAGTTGCAGTTGCCGCACGGGCGTCACGATACGGCCTGCCGCGACGTAACCCAGCGAGGCCAGCAGCACAACGGCCACGGCCCCGAACACCGTCACCCAGGTGAACAGATGCTGAATCGGCGCGAAGAGTTCATCGGAGGATTGCCAGACGAAGGTGTGCCATGCCCCATTGTCGATCGAGCCGTTGGTTGCCCGGCTGGTCTCCGGGAGAGGGGCGAAGCCGATCACGGAGGTGTCCTGCCCCCCATGACCGTCGCTGGAAGCTTGTACCCAACCGGGGTGCTGCGGTGTGACGAGTGGGATTAACTTCGGATCGGACAACGGGACACCGGTCGGAAGAATGGGGCAGCTGACGACGATCCCGTTGGTGTCGATTAACATAACGTGGCCGGTCTTCCCAAATCGAGTGACATGGGTGGCGGGAGAGAAGAACTCTTTGGCATCAATCACGCGGTGCAGCACTCCGACGACCTCATATCGGAGACTATCCATGACAGGGAGTGAGATGGAGAAGACATAGGCGTTCACCTGGTCCTCGAATCGGATGTCTTCGATATAGAGCTTGCCCACCGCTTTATTGAAGGCACCCTGCCACCAGTGGGTCTTCTGATGGCGGAACGCCGGATGGTCGGTCATGGTCCCGACGAGTGTGCCCTGTGCATCGGTCAGGAAGAGCATCTTCGTCGATGAACGAACCACGTGCGGAAGCAATTGGCCCGGCGCGCTATGGACGCCGGTAAAGTATTCATGGAGCAAGGTGCTGAGAGGATTATTGATAATAGACTTGACGGCGGCCGCGTCTTTTGCTTTCCAGCGCTGCTCGAAGTCAGTGAGTGCCGTGGTCGGACTCTTGGAGTCTCCTCGCGCATCGCGCCGTTGCTCCAACGCTCGAATGATCGCCGGGTCATTCGCGATGCGCGCGGTGTGCGCGATTTCTTCGGCGAGGAGGAGATCGAGTTTGCGGGCGGCTTCAGTCGCGAGTGCTTTAAAGCTTTCCCCGCTGACTTCCCGGATTTCTTGAGACCCCTGCCAGAATGCCATCCCCAAGCCGACGACGAGCGGGATGACACCGACGAGCAGCATAGAGAGGATGAGCTTGGCCTTGAGCCCCCATCGAGTGCCGGCCGGCGATGACATCGGAGTTCCCTTCATGACGAAGTCATCCTCTCATCGGCGCCGGGCTCACCGGGAAATGTGAGGGTAAAGGTTGATCCTCGTCCGACCTGGCTGTCGATCCCGATGGTGCCATTCATGTGATGAATCACATTTTTGATGTTGTACAAACCCAATCCGGTTCCCTTCCCGGGTGGTTTCGTCGTGAAGAAGGGTTCAAAGATTCGACCAAGGAGCTCGGGGGCGATGCCGCTGCCGGTATCGGAGACACGAACCTGCGTCGAGCCGGCCATCGCGGTGGCTTCCAGCGTCAAGGTTCCATGGTGATCCATGGCCTGCACGGCGTTGGTAATGAGATTGACGAACACATGGAGAAGCTCATCGGGGTTCCCCTTCACAACGACGTCGGGCTGATACAGCTTACGAATGTCAATGTCTTGGAGCGCCACCGCATAGCGGGCAATCTTGAGCGCTTCATCCAACTTGCCGCTGACGCCAATCAGGCAGTCTTGCCGTAAGGATGCGCGGCGAGAATAGGACGTAAGGTCTCGACAAATGGCCGTCGTCCGTTTCACGGCTTCAATAATATCGTGGGCCTGCAGGTGCATGGCTTCCAGGTCCGTTTCGTCCGTCAGATTTTCCGCCAGACCCAGAATCAGCTGGAGCGGATTGTTCATGTCATGCGCGATGCCGGCAGCGAACGAGCCGATTCCGGCAAGTTTCTCTGCATGGAGCAATTCGGTTTGCAA
>JACRQB010000202.1 GCA_016222925.1 Nitrospirota bacterium
TGTGTGCGATAGTGATGCGGTATTTCCGCCTGATTTCGTGCGTTCCGTGTTTCGTTCATTTCAGATGGAGTCCGGGGGATCGGCTGTTCCACTGGTGCTTATGCACTATGAATGGCGCACGTCTCTCCTCTATCCCGAAGGTCTGGCCGACACTGAGATACTCAAAGATAGCGAGCGCTGGCAATGGTGGCCTCTCATTGTCAATGAGGGCGCATGTATGACCGTGCGTCGAGCCGACGCGATCCGATTCGGAGGTTTTGATGAACATCCCAGTTACAGAGGTTATTTATGTGGGCCTTATGATTTGGGATGGAGGCTCATCAATGCCGGTTGGCCGGAAGTGTGGCATAATGAGGCCGTGGCATTATGGCACTTTGCTCACCCGGATCCAATCGGCACGAATGGTCAGCGGGCTTCGCTGAAGCAGTTGTTGGAAAAGGCTCACCCTCATGTTAATGGGCATGCGCTAACGGCAGTGGAAGCGTTTTCCACTGGCCGATTTCAGCCTCTGCGTGAAAATCCTGACATCTGGGCTTTGCGGATGAGGGATCGGCGTATCGGATCCGAGCTTGAAACACGTTATGCCGACTTGACTGGGCAAAGCGGTTATTCACCTTGGGCGGTGTGGTCACTATGGCTATCACTGGCGAAAGAAATCACTGGGCGGTATCTTGAAGATCGCATCTGGAGTCCATTTCGCAAGGGCATTGTTTCGTTGCTAGGAACACGCGTCGCGGGAAGACTTCGCGCTATGTATCAAGATCGCATCCTTCGAAGCGCTTTTAGCCAAAGTCCAAGTGGTTTCAAGGGGATAAGCCAGACATCACCATTCCCCAGTGGCTCATGATGGGAAATACAAAAACTTACGACATCTTTGCTACTCATGCCTGGCGCTTTCATGAGGATTGGACAAAGTTTACAGAACTTATGGATAAGATGCAGGGGCTTCTGTGGCGCAACTTCAGCTTGCCGTGGCATGACCCAGCTATAAGTCCGAATACAGAAGCAGGAGGCCGATTCATTCGCAGCTCCTTGGAAAGTCAGATCATCCCCGTGCACGTGGTTGTTCTGCTTGCGGGGGTCTACGAAATCAGGAGCGCCCGAGTTTGGGTCGACATGGAAGTCGAAATGGCGAAGAAGCACAATAAACCCATTGTCGGTATGCCCGCGATCAATAAAGACTCAATACCGAACGAACTCCTTGCGCTCTGCGATGCGAGCAGTAAATGGGACGCGGCACAATTGATCGCTGCGATTGACGAAGTGCGAGCCATGCCAAGATATGCTATCCAGGCTGCAGAGCGATGATTGAGCCTCTGGCGATTTGCCGGACTGTATAGAGGCTGGTTACTAGAGGATGTGTGTGGGATGGGCCGGTATGTTGTTGGCATTCAATGCAGGTATTGTTACGTGAGGGTGAACAGGTAAAAAGCTAATTGATACTGCGCATCTTCTTGCGTATTTTTGAATGTCTACTTCGGTTGTTATCATTTCCCATTCGATGAACGGAATCTCTTGAACGGCCGACTAACGGTTGCAGTCTCGATTCTTTAATCTGCATATGAGGTGAATGATGACCGATACATCTGTGACGCTGACTCTTGAGAAGGGCCGCGCGACTGCCAAGGTTGAGGGTACCCGTGTCACATTCAGCCCTCACCAATGCTTTGCCTTCGACAGTGGGTCAGATGATGTGGCGTGTCTGCGTGCGCTTGGGGCGCATCTCATGACATTGCCCGGCCTTACCCTGGTTGGCTCAAAGCGGTTTGTAGAGTATCTGTTACAGCATGTCCATGGCCTCAATGGCCGGATTCTCGGCGTTGTGTTGTACGAAAATTTTTCAGAGACGCACCAGCTGCATGGCTTAGCCAGCATCAACCTTGGGGCGTTGCCCGTCGAAACACAAACAGCCTTCCTCTGCGAAACGTTGGCGTTATCACGCATGCAGATGATGAAGCAGTTGCCTCAATCGGTCACTATAGTCGATCTCACGGTTTTGGCGGAGGTTGCGCCTGGCGTCATCCCGGCCCGCGGATGGACGCCGTTACCACGCAATATTTATCCGATCGAACTCCCAGAGATCCAGTTCAGAAAGGATCTGGACGTGGCCATTGTCGACTGCCCCTCACGTAACCTGTCCTTGATGCCCAATGGATTGGGATATTTGAACAATGCCCTGAAGAAGACTGCTGTGTCCTTTCAGATCGTCGATCTCGACATTATTTCCTACCATCGGTTTCATATTCACAGGCTCTTTGATATGGGTGGCCGCATCACGCTTCCTGGTGATGTGGTGTTGCCGGAGGATCCCTGGCAGGCGGAGCACTACGATCTGTGGACTGCAACGGGGGGAGGGGCTTCCGGTCCAACTGGACGCAACGAAGTATTGGAGTTCTTCAGGCCGGTCATCGACGAGACGATCGCGGCTTTGGTTGCAGCGCGGCCAAAAGTACTCGGGCTTTCGATCCAAGGATGCAATGAGGCAGCGGCGCGGGCGGTTGCACTCGGCGTCAAGGCTCAGTTGCCTGATATCACGATTGTGGTGGGCGGGTTCAGTTGCTACAACGCGGATGTCGGCCTTCGCGCATTTCCGGAATGCGACTACATGTGTATCGGCGAAGCAGACCTCACGGCGGGTCCGCTGTTAGAGGCATTGGCCAGGGGTGAGCAGCCGTTCAACCAGCCTGGTGTGCTGTCCCGTTTCGATACGCCTGATTATTCTTACATTCCGGCGCCTATGATTCATAACCTCGATCAGATCGAATTCCCCAAGTACGAGTGGTGCGATCTGAGCGTGTATAGAAACTTTAATGACTACCAACTCACACCCATTATTGCAAGCCGTGGTTGCCGCTGGTCTCGTTGTACGTTTTGCGCGGAACGCTTTTACTGGCGCATTCGCACCAAGGAAAACTTTGTGGATGAACTGGAGTGGTTGGTCGGACAGGGCTGCCATCTGTTCATGTTTAACGAGAGCGACCTTGGCGGTATGCCCGAGCGAGTCATGGAGATTTGTGATGAGATTATTCGTCGTGGTCTTCATCGGAAGGTAAAGCTCACCGGCCAGCTCCGCGTCAACAGGAAGCAAAACCGGGCCTTCTTCGAGAAGCTGCGGGAGGCCAACTTCGTCGCGCTTCGTTTCGGGATCGACGCTTTTTCAGAGCGCACGTTACGGCTGCAGATGAAGGGATACACGACTGACATGATCACCCAGAACCTAAAGGACTGCTGGGAGGTGGGGATCTTTACCGAGGTTAACTGGGTCATCGGCGTTCCGGGAGAAACGGATCAAGACGTGGAAGAGGGGATTGATCTCATTCTCAAGAATCGCAAGTACATCGGTCGGCTGGCGAACATCAACCCGCTGATCTTGGTGAACGGCAGCGTTTACTGGATTGATCCGGCTTCCCACAACATTGTGTTGAAGGAATCTCAGGAAGCAATGTACGAGAAATATCCGAGGGCGCTTCCGGCAGACCAGTGGCACAGCACCGATCCGTACATCGACGCTCAGGTACGAAAAGAGCGGTTTGAGCGTATCGTCCTTGCCCTCTACGATGCGGGATTTAATGTGGGAGCTTGGGCTCATCGGGTAATTGAGGACGTCAAATTCAATCGCGACAAAGCGCGAACCGGTTCAGCGAATGGCGACGCAATCAGCGCCGGAGAATTTGAAGTGGCCGGGGGTAAAGATGCCGGAAATATCCCGAGTCCTACGGAAGCGGAGCGGGCGCTTGAAGTTGCCAGCCAGCGTTCGCCGCTCGCTGAGGAAACCCCGGTGCGTCCAGTAAAAGCACTTCCTATGTATCCTGCGCAAGATACTCAAACGTCGGATGCCGACAAACCGTTGGCGGAGCCTCCGTTATTCGGGATTGCGGGAGAATCGCCCCGCATGGTGCGTAAAATGGACACGCATGCGATCCTTTTCTACAACGGCTGGTACTATGGCATTCCCGCCGCATTGAGCAGTGTTGACGTGACAAGCCCTGAGGAGAGTGGCCGGTGGGCGAATTCACGCGGTCATTACGATGATCAAAAGAAGCAGCGCGCGTCCGGATCCTACATGCGGGTGGATAGCGTGGGCGACGCGTCTGAATCCGCTACGATCCCCAGCAAGCCTCGCATTCTGCAATTCGGCAAGATGTATCTTGCCGTGGATCAGGAAGCCTTAAAGGATCCGTTTGGTCGGAGATCATCGATCGAAAGAAAATCCAAGAGCACGGGAGAAAGCAAACGTAATCTCAGTGTATGGCGTCAGATGGCCGAGCTGCTGCCTGCATCATTTGAAGAGGAGCTTCGGCGTCTCATCCGTCAGGAACGTTTTAACAGCGGAAACGGAGGGTACCTGAGTGATCTGCAACTTGCCCGTCTGCTCCCGCACGCGGTAGCTGTCGCGTCGGTTCCCGGCATGCTGGTCGGAGAAACCATTGCTGAAGTTGACGGTATGATTCGGAAAGTCAGAGGGGAAGCGGGGGAGATCCCTGTCGCCGCAACTGACGGGCGCTCCCGCGCGTCCGGGTTTACGAAATCGCCTGTTTTACTTCGTGCCATGCCGGAGGAAGGCTATGACGTCATCTCCTATGAAGGTTGGATCTATGGTATGCCGCATGCGTTAGGTTCCATTGATCTGACCGAGATCGACGTCATTGAGATGCCGGGGGTCATTCGCGACGTATCCCGTGACGCCGTTGAAAATGAAATCCTGGCTCTAAGTCAAAACAATAACAGGTCGTGTAGTGCCGTTGAAGTATGAGGTTGTTCCAGAAAAGCATTGTAACGCCAGGCATTTTGCAAAACGTCCATCCGGCTTCTTGGCGGGAACATCGTTTCGGCTTGCCGCAAGCGAGATGGGAGCGGCTTAGGGGAAGGGATTTTTGGATTACGGGCGCGGGCACTGGGTATGGACGATGTATTGCACTGGCGCTTGCTGCTGCAGGAGCTCGGGTCTTTCTTTCAGGGCGACGAATCGAGAAGTTACGTGAAGCGGTGGACGAGGGTGCAGCGCTTGGTATCGATGTCAGGCGCTGTATCGCTGTTCCGGTGGATATTAGATCGGAGGACGATCTTGCCCGTGCGGTGAGACATATCCAACTTGTTACCCCTAGCCTCTATGGGTTGGTGAACAGCGCCGCCCTTCCTCAATCGGGAGAGACTGCATTCCCACTCACCGGTCAAAGTGCGGCCGCTTGGACGAATCTCCTGACAACGAACGTGACAGGTCAATGGTTAACTTGTAAGGCAGCCATGCCGCTCTTAGATCATGGCGATGGTTTTCGGATTCTCTTTCTGTCTTCTTTCGCGGGCTGGGCATCGACGCCGGGTTTTGGTCCGTACAATGTCAGTAAGTCGGCTCTAAATACGCTGGGGGCATCTCTTGCGGCCGAATGTGTGTTGAGATATCCGAGCAAGGATGTTCAGATCAACGTGTTGGTGCCCGGCGAAGCCCGTACGGAAATGAATCAGGGATCGACGGAAAGCCCTTACGCCGTGGTCAGCATGGTACTGGTTCTGCTGTCACATCCGCCGGGTGGCCCTAACGGGTTCTTCTTCAATCGTGATGGGCGCCACCTCGCATTTGCCTATACTCAAGAATATCCCCAACCACTTTTGGCTGTGCACTAATGCTCCACATCTGGGAGAGCATGGGGTGTGACGGCGAAAAGAACGGTCAGTTTTTTGACGAATGGCCGAAGCGGGTCGTGCAGTTTTGCGCATCTCTTGGCCGATGAACCGGCGATATAACATAAAGTGACGAGTCCTTTCTTAAACGTCGCGATTCCTTGGAATCTTAGCCACTACATTCCATTAGATGGATTTCATCCGCTCTATCGGGCATTGTTCGATCATGTCCCGGATACTGTCAAACTTTCCGCCTGGGATAACGTCAAGCTCTATCGTAAGTTCCGGGATGATGCTTCCGTGCGCAGGACGGTGGTAGAGAGAGTAAAGTGGGAAGAGCATCGTCATGATCGAAGTGATGGAAGTTCTATTGCAAAGAGATATCAGGAGTATTTCTGGCCTCCTGATCACGTTCTGACGACCGCTCTCAAGGGGGACCTGGAATTTCATCATACCGCTCCATTTCCCTCCCTCAAACGACCATTTGTTTTTCACTGCGAGTCGTTTGCGCCGGTTCTGTTCCCGTTTGCTCAGCAAGGGAGCGGCAATATTGAAAACCATGAACAACTCAAAGAGCATTATCGAAGCATTTTTGCGAATCCTCTGTGTCTCGGAATCTTTTCCCATGTGCCGGATACGCTTCATGCGCTTAGCTCGTTTTTGTCCGACCCAACCATCGACGGGAAGTTGTTTTCCTCAAGGATGGGGTTAAGCGCCAATGCGTTCTCTATGGACGAACCAGAGCAAAAGCCGTCGCTTTCCAGGCCGCGCTTCTTGTTTATCAACTCTGCCAACCAGAATTCAGCGAATTTCT
Source organism: Nitrospirota bacterium (assembly GCA_016222925.1). Classification (GTDB taxonomy): domain Bacteria; phylum Nitrospirota; class Nitrospiria; order Nitrospirales; family Nitrospiraceae; genus Nitrospira_D. Next base: position 6,434 of record JACRQB010000202.1, read on the forward strand.
TTCGCCGAGGCGGGCATCTTGTCTTACGGTTCTGGAAGGAGATTGTAGCCAGTGGTCGAGACGGCCTTCTGATGCTTCGTTGCACAATGCCCGATGATGTCGAATTGCGCGAATATGGCGTTGATGTGTCTTGGGTCAAAGGTGAGATTGGCCGGAGTATCGTCTGGGATCAAGGCTATCTCGCAGGCCATGAAATACAGTCCTTAATGGCCGGCGCGCATTTTGTCATGCTTCCCAGTGTCGCTCTGCACTCTGTCTCGATTATGGAGGCTAGGAGAATGGGATTGTTCTGCGCGGTGTGCGAACGGAGGTCTGGCAGAAAGATGCGGTAACAGGCATTTTAGTCGACCACTATTATCGAAGGCCGGAGCTTGATCGCTTTCTTGTGGAGCAACTGACCACCCGCATATGCCGACTGCTTGAAGATCATGACGCATATTGGGACATGCACAGGCGCACCATCGTCCATGCACAAAAGCAGTTTCTAGGGCGGAGTTTTGCCGAGAACTTCTGGGGCTCGGTTTCTGAGCTCTACACGCAATTCAGAGGAACGTCTGACCCAACAGAAGTTGCTTCCGACGGTCTGAAATCGGCTTTGAGCGATTGTACGATTCAGAATCATGGCTGGGCACGAGTGTTTGAAAGCCCCTCACAGCCGATGTTACGAATTAAGACGGAGTTCGGCATGGTATGGGAATTGAGCGGTGCTATGATCCAGACGTATGGAAATCCTCGCATCGAGCTGAATGACTGGTCGGTATTAGCCCAGTATTGTAAAAACGACGCTCCGCCTGGGATGTACGCCAATACCTTGGAAGAACTGGAAGGAACATACCTTCACCCGTTTGGAGGGCGACGCGAAGGAGTGCGGCGCAGGTTGGTTCAATGGATTTCCAAAACTCTCAGGCCATTTCCTGCCTTGTACCAGTATGCCGCCCAAGTCCTAGCGGTGTATCGTCGGCATGGAGGGCTCAGGTTTTTCAGGCCTAAGGCAGTACCCGAGATCGAGCTCGTTCGTCAGGGAGTAAACGGGTACAACATTATCCGTCATCGTGATCGATACTATGCCATTCTTGAGTGCGAAGGGGAATTTTCTCCGGAGAAGGCCGAGGCCGATGGCTATTCTTTGTGTTATCGGGGGGATTCTGTCGGTGAGGTGCTCCGAAGTATTGCCGCAAGTGTTCCGGCGTCGAAGTCGTTCGCCTGCGAAGAAGACACTGAACCGGCCCAGGTCGTTTTGGAGGGTTTTCATAATTTCAACATAGTCCGTCAAGGCAAGGAATTCTATGCCATCTTGCAAAACGAAGGCGAATTTGCGCGAGCACAATTGCCCTCAAAACAATCTATCCCCTCTTTTTCAGGCCTCTCGCTTGAAGAGGTTCAGCGCAAAATTCTGAGTGCGCTCACTGCCGAGGCGGCGTGGCTCCAAGATTGGGGGACTCCCGTCGATTCTATCGAAGCGGCGAGACGAGGCACCCGCTGAAGAAGCCCTCCATCCATTGTTGGGTCTACAATCATCAATTGTACGGGATTGGTGACCAAGTCAGCTTTGCGGTCACTGCTTTCCGACAGCACGGCTATCCGGTTTCCGTCGGAAGACAGCCACGCCGGTCGTCTCTGAATGTCGTCATTGAAGGGTTTCCCACGGAAAAGAGTAGAGATGTATTACTGGATTTTTGCCGATCATCACGGAAACGAGTCGCAGTGATCATGACCGAGCATGTGGATTTCCAACATGGCCAGATCTATTTTCACGGTGCCCCCCTTGGTAGTCAGAACGATTATATGCATTCGGCCACGATCTTGAAGCGGATCAGGCATCTCACGGAGTGCGTGCCCTATCTACGGTGTTTCTTTGTGTTAGGCGACTTGCCAGAATTGCGAAACATATCGGTCATGTTGCCTGGTCTAGATGTGCGCACGATCCCGTTTCCTGCCCTTGAGGATGGTCCATGCGAAGCGGTCGGTAAGGCGTCTGATACCGTTCACGACCTTGTGTTTACCGGGGCCATGACGGAATATCGGACCAAATTGCTCGCGTTGTTGGAGAAGGAGGGTTTGTCGGTGGCCTGTCCGCGGCAATTTATTTCAAGGAATCGCCGCAACGCAATTAATCGATCAGGGAAAGTGATCGTGAATATTCCTCAGAGGGGAGGTTGGCGGTGGCTGTCACTGATGCGAATCGTTGCCGGGCTTCAAACGGGGAGAGCCACGATCTCGCTGGGAACACACGATACCTCTCACATCGCCTCATGTTGTACCCAGTTGGATATTCTGGATCATGATTGGGTGAGTATAGTGCAACAGTGCGTCGATGACTGGAAGTC
>JACRQB010000251.1 GCA_016222925.1 Nitrospirota bacterium
TTCTCGCCAACTTTACAGCTTCTCACTCTTACACCGCGCACTTGGTGCGAGCGCATGTCGGTGTTCATCTGTGGGACATTCGAACGATGCTATGGCGCCGGTCAACGCCGCTGTTCCTACGACCGGTTACTTGCGAATGTTGAGTCGCTCGATCACGGATCGGTAACGCGCGTCTTTCACACCGCGGAGATAGTCCAGGAGACGCCGCCGGCGTCCGACCAGCTGCAATAATCCACGCCGCGAGTGGTGATCTTTTTTATGGGTCTTGAAATGTTCGGTGAGATACGTAATCCGGTTGGTCAATACCGCAATCTGAACTTCCGGGGATCCGGAATCCTTGTCATGCTGCTGATATTGCTTGATGAGTTCACTCTTTACTTCTTTTAACAATGCCATAGCTACTCCTTCCGTATTAATGACTCAAGAGACTTAATACTTTGCGAATTCGAATCGACCCCACACTGCTGGTATCATGAGTTCCAATAGCCAACAACTGACCTGCTTCATCCTTGAGACGTACCGAGACCGTGGAATGGCCGGGCGGGAGTTGCCCGACTCCCACCGGAAAAATTGGTGAGCCATTCAAGACGCGCTTCGCCTGCTCTGCATTCACGACCACTGCCGGGAGTTGGACGAGGAGTTGATCCAACGACATGAATTGCTTCGAGAGAGTTCCCATCGTGAGATGACTGGCAACTTGATCAATCGTCACTGCCTGTTCGATTGATAGTGGGCCGACACGGTGACGCTCGAGAGCATAGAGATGCCCTCCTACCCCTAACGCCTGTCCGATGTCGGTACACAAGGTGCGTATATATGTGCCTTTTGAACACACAATGCGCAGGGCTACGTCACGACCGTGAACGGCCACGATCTCCAGCTGATGAATGGCAATCGACCGCTCCGCCCGATCGACCGTCCTACCTGCCCTGGCTGCTTTATACAGCGGCTGTCCGCCGACTTTCACAGCTGAATACATTGGTGGCAATTGCTGCTGCACTCCTCGGAATCGGGTGATCACTGTCTGAAGGATGTCCTCCGTGATCGCACCTGGATCGACCCTGCTCAAAACATGGCCGGTTGCATCCTGGGTGTCGGTCGTCTCCCCCAAGCGCATGACGGCGTGGTACTCCTTATCCCAATCGATCAGGTACTCGGCGATTCTCGTGGCCCGTCCGACCAGGATAGGCAACACACCTGTGGCACTAGGATCCAGCGTACCGGCATGACCGACCTTGCTTCCCCTCAATAAGCTCCGGACCTTGGCGACGACATCGTGTGAGGTCCAGCCGGCTTCTTTACGGACAACGAGGACTCCCTCCAGGGCATCACCCAGGTCCGTTCTGATACCTGTCCGGTCCATACCCTTAAGAGTCCGTGATTCTCTGAGCACTGCTCGGAGCGTCCTGGGTTTCCTGCTGTTCAGACTCCCCATGCAGGCCTTCCAAGAGCTGCATGATCCGGTCACCGCGAGATCCACTGACGTCCTTCTTGAAAATCACATCGGGCAGGTAGCGGAGCGAGAGGCGCCGTCCTAATTCCGACCGCACAAACCCACTGGCTTTTGAGAGTCCAGTAAAGACATCGCGCTCGGCTTCCCCCGTTTCCATGGTCGTGACAAAAATATGCGCGATGCGCAAATCCCCTGTCAACTCGACATCGGTAACCGTGACGTCATGGACCCGAGGATCCTTGATTTTTCGCATGAGAATATCCGCCACTTCCATGCGAATCTGGTCAGCCACTCGGTCTGCCCTTTTATAGGTCGTCTTCGACATCTTCGTACCCAGCCTTACCAGTCGCAAGCATGACGGGGGGCTTAGAGGAATTCCAACTGGACTCGTGACACTTCAACTGCCGGCATGCTTTTGATTAGATTCAACGCTTGTTCAAGCACCTGGTTCACGTGGCTACGCTCATTCGAGACACACGCCATACCAAGAATAGCCTTCTGCCAGAGATCCTGGCCATCCACTTCGGCAACTGAGAGGTTAAACTTGCCATGAAGCCTGTCCTTGATCCCATGAAGGACTTGACGCTTGTCTTTAAGCGACTGGCTTCCTGAGATGAATAACTCGACGGTGTATAGCCCCACGACCATTTGAACCGCCGCAACGAACCAAGCTTACCCTGATAGACCACCACATTGTCCCGAATCACTCGGACTCCGACGCTTGATCGAGAGATCGTCCCATCAATAACATACGCCCCTGCTACCGCTCCAATCTTTGGAATCGTAAAGACCTGCCGTACTTCCACTCGTCCCAACACGCGCTCTTTCAGGGTCGGCTCGAGCAAGCCTTCCATCGCAGCCTTGATGTCTGCAATGGCGTCATAAATGATCGTGTAGAGCCTGATATCGACACCCTGCTGTTCGGCCAATGCGGCTGCCTTTGGTTCTGGCCTGATATTGAAACCGATGATGATGGCTCGCGACGCGGAGGCAAGCAACACATCGGATTCCATAATCCCACCAACTCCGTTATGAATCACGCGTAGCTTGACGGCATTCGTCGACAGCTTTTCGACCGCGCCAGCCAATGCTTCAGACGATCCTTGCACATCGGCCTTGATGACAATCGCCAACTCCTTCACGGATCCTTCTTGAATCTTCGCAAAGAGATCATCCAAGGAAACCTTCGCGGGGCCAGTTAGCTCTGCTGCTCGACGCTTTTGCGCTCGTTCCTCCGCGATCTCTCGGGCGACTCGCTCATTGGAGACAACATGAAAAACATCTCCCGCCGACGGCACGCCGGGTAATCCAATAACTTCAACCGGAATGGACGGCCCTGCCTGCTGCGCTTTTTCACCGCGGTCGCTAAGGAGAGCCCGAACACGCCCGCTGAATGTTCCGACGACATAGGCGTCCCCCACCCGTAGAGTCCCGCTCTGGACCAACACCGTCGCAACCGGACCCCTCCCGCGTTCAATCTTGGCTTCGATGACGGTGCCTTTCGCCTGTCTGTGTGGATCCGCCTTAAGTTCAAGTACTTCCGCCTGAAGTAAAATCATCTCGAGGAGAGTATCAAGACCCATTTTCTCTTTGGCAGACACCTCGACCATAATGGTATCGCCGCCCCAAGCTTCGGAAATCAATCCATGTTCCGAGAGAGCGTTTTTTACCCGATCAGGATTGGCGGTCGGCTTGTCGATCTTATTCATCGCCACGATCAGCGGCACTCCGGCTGCCTTGGCATGGTTGATCGCCTCGATCGTTTGCGGCATCACACCGTCGTCTGCCGCAACAACCAAAATAACGATATCCGTGACCTTCGCGCCACGAGATCGCATAGCCGTAAAGGCCTCGTGACCGGGAGTGTCGAGAAACGTTACCTGCTTGCCGCGCACTGAGACGGTATAGGCGCCGATATGCTGAGTAATGCCACCGGCTTCCCCTTCCGCCACTTTTGTTTGGCGAATCGCATCGAGGAGCGACGTCTTCCCGTGATCGACGTGCCCCATAATGGTCACCACCGGCGGTCGAGGTTCCGGCCGTTCATCATCGCCGGTCTCAATGATATCTTGCAGCAACTCGTCCCCAATTTTCTCGACCGAGACCTCAACTTTGACTCCGCTTTCCTCCGCGAAAATCGATGCAGCATCCAGACTCATAGGTTGGTGAAACGTCAACATTTGTCCCATATCCATCAGCTTCCGAACGATGTCTGCCGGCCGTTGACCGATCAACTCAGCGAATTCTTTGACCGTTGTCCGAGGGGTCACTTTCACGCTTTTGCGACGTGGTTTAGTGATTTCCCCCGGGGTGCTATGATGGACATGCTTCGATCGGTCATCGCGGCGCTGCACCGGAATTGCACGAAGATCTTGCCAGCGAGCGGCGTCTTCACGTAGTTTCACATCTTGCTGCTCGTCCTTAGGACGGCCTGTTTTTTTCGCTTTCTTGAGCTTTTCTTTGAGTGCCTCTGCCTCGATGGCCTCGAATGCCATGCTTTTCTTTTTACTGGCGACAGACTCCGGAATCGCCACCCCGGGTATTGCCGGCGCGATGGTCGGCTTGGCCGGCGACGCATCCTGTTTCACATCGAGTGGCACCGGTGCGGATGGAGCAATCTCGCCCGGACCCTCTTTCACTGGAAGACTGCGGTCGACTGGGCCATCACTAGCATGGTGGTCAACCGATGGAGTCGGTGTCGGCACAACACTTGAGGATACGGGCTGCGCTGAACGCTCCGTCTCAGCAATCGAGACTGAAAGAATGGCCTCGATCGGCTCGTCTTCCTTCTTTCGCTTGATGAGAATGCGCCGCTTATCAGGCTTGAGCGGCTCTTCGACGACAGGACCCTTTGCCGCCACAGTTTTCCCCCGACTCGTATGCTCCGCCAACTTTGCACCGACCTCTCTCTCGATTCCCGTCCCTTGACTCGTCGATTTTGCGGCCAACTTATCCAACGCCTTCTGAACGATTTCCTCCTCGAGCGTACTGCTGTGAGATGAAACCGAGACCCCCAGCTTCTTGAGCTCGGGGATGAGTACTCGATTTTCCATGCCTAACTTCTTCGCAAGTTCGTATACACGCATAGCCATTAGGACGGTTCCGTATTCTATCCGCTCGTTGCTTCCTCAGCTCTGGCAGCCTGCCGAGCTTCTTCTTGCAGTCGTTGCGCTTCGGCTTCATCCGCAATCGCGGCTTTAATTTCCTTATCACGCTCTACCTTCTCTTTTTCGTATTCCGTTGAGCTGATAATGTCAATCTTCCACCCGGTCAAGCGCGCGGCGAGCCGGACATTCTGACCGTTTTTCCCGATTGCCAACGACAATTGCGAGTCGGCTGCGACCACGAGCGCCGACTTCTTCTCTTCGTCGATTCCGACCTTTTCGATTGTTGCAGGGTTTAAGGCTTCGGCGATAAAGACTCGCGGATCCTGTGTCCAGGTAATGATATCGATCTTCTCGCCCCGCAGCTCGCGAACGACCGCCTGTACGCGGGAGCCCTTGATGCCGACACAGGCCCCCACAGGATCCACAGCCTTTTCACGAGACGTGACCGCGATCTTCGTTCGGTCCCCCGGCTCTCGAACGACGGATCGGATTTCAATGATCTTTTCCATGACCTCCGGCACTTCGAGCTCAAAGAGTTTTGCCACAAACTGCGGATGGCTACGAGACAGAATGACTTGAACATCTTTGGGCGTCCGACGCACCTCCAACAACATCGCCTTCACGCGATCGCCGCGCCGATATGTTTCACGAGGAATCTGCTCTTGGATCGGCAGGATGGCCTCCGTCTTTCCGAGGTCCACCAGGTAATTCCGGCGCTCCATGCCGAGGATAATTCCTGTAACAAGATCGCCCTGGCGTGTCGAATATTCCTTTTGAACCGCTTCCCATTCCGCTTCGCGCACCTTCTGGAAGATCACTTGCTTCGCCGTTTGCGCGGCAATTCTCCCCAATTCGTTCATTTCGATCAGCGATCCAATTTCGTCCCCGACTTCCGCCTCGCTATCGTACTGACGGGCCTCCTGAAGAGAGATCTCCGCCTTGGGGTTGCTGACCGTTTCTACGATGATCTTCTTGGAGACGACGGAAATTTCCCCGGTTTTGGGGTCGATCTCCACTTGGATATTTTCGGCCTGACCGAAGCGTTTCTTCGCGGCGGTCTGCAGGGCGGATTCGATGGCCCCAATGACTCGGGCTTTGTCGATCCCTTTCTGACGCCCGATTTCGTCGATCACGGAAATCAGTTCACGGTTCATACGTCACGCTCCTGCATCCGGTTACCACTTAACATCTCCAACGTTCCGCCCTTCTAGATCTTCACAACCAGCTTTGCTTCAGCAATCATGCCTCGACTCAATTTCACCGTCTGGGATATTCGCGCAGCAACCACCTTCAGCACGACCGCCTCTTCATCCACCTGCATCAGTTGACCAGCAATCTTCCACTGGCCTTCGAGAGGCTCTCGAAGTTTGAGACACACCTCTTTTCCAATCGCCCGTTGATAATCCTGGGATCTCTTGAAGGGTCGATCAAGACCCGGAGAAGAGACTTCAAGGGTATAGGCATGGGGAAATGGATCGGCCACGTCAAGCGCCGGTCCTAGAGCCTTATGTGCCTGCTCACAATCTGTGATGCTGACTCCATCCGATTTAGTGATCAGAACGCGAACGACCGAGCGAGGGCCTTTTCCCACGCACACTACATCAACCAACTCAAGCCCGAGCGTCCATAGGATCGGCGAAATGATTTCGTGCAACCGGTCGGCAACCAGCTGCGGACGACTGCCCGGTATACTCAGCCCATTTCCCTTTGACATGTATCCAAATAAAAAAGTGGGCATGAGCCCACTTACAGAGGCAGCACCATACCATGCACCCCGGTGCAAAGCAAGGGCACTAGCCGGTTAATAAGGCCCAGCGAGCAGCCAGTGTTTTTGTGATGGGACCCGGCTGACCAGAGCCAATAGTTCTTCCATCGATCTGGACAACACCGAGTACTTCGAGCGTGGTTCCAGTCAGAAATACTTCATCTGCATGATACAGAACATCGAGCGGTATAAACCGTTCTTCGATGACAATGTCGTCCTTTTTCGCCAACTCTAAGACCACGGTCCGTGTGACGCCGGATAGAATTCGAGGACCTTCGGGAGCCGTCATGACCACCCCATCCTGAATCGCCATGACATTGCTCAGCGCACCTTCCATGACGAAACCGTCTCTGACTAAAATCGTTTCGAAGACGCCGGCCTTCTTCGCTTCTTCGCGGGCAAGCGGCGCCAGAGGATGAAACTCCCTGATGGTCATCACGACCGTTGGAAGAGTATCGGCGGGGAAACTATGCTCGCGGGGAGCCACCCCTCTGGTGACCTGAATGTAGATCTTGGCGTCTTGATATCCAGCCAGGCTAAGTCCTTGTTGAATCCACCTGGTCCATTGCGCCTTGGTATAGGGTTGGCAAAGCGAAAGTTCTCCCACGCTCCGATTCAGCCTGGCAAGATGTGCGGCAAACTCGAACGGCGTCCCTCGATACGTGCGAATGACTTCGTAGACAGCATCTCCGAATTGGAAACCCCGGTCATCGATGGAAACGGTCGCCTCCTCCCAAGGCAAAAAGCGACCGTTGATGAACGCGATGTCTGGCATTGGCTCAATTCCCGGATGGTGGCTGTGCTTCGATTCTGAATACGCGCCGATCTTCCGCAGTAAATTTCCACCCCATGCGCTTTTCGAAAATCAGCTCATAGCCTCCTGACTGCACGGCCTTAAACTCGAAGATGCGTTGCCCGTTTTCTACGGCGTTATTACTCGCGATGCGGAGAAATTCATCGTTGAGAAGGGCAAGCTCCTTGGCATCGTAGGACGGCACCCACTGTTCACCTCTGGTGCGATCTTCCCATAAATGGATGACGAATGGCTGGTCGACCGTGACCACGCGGCAATCACTGCCGTCCAATGTCGGATTGCGATCGGCACTGGAAATACTCACGTTGATATCCCGATCCGTGTCGCGAAGACACCTGCTCCACCTGATTTCTCTTTTTATGCTTTCCGCCGAGAGCCAATCAAAATATCATTGCCGTCCACCCGGACTTCGTAGCTCCCTACGCAATACCCGCCACCGTCGGTGCCTTGCCCATTTCTGATGTCGAACGCCAGATCATGCCAAGGGCAGGCAATGACATACCCCTTGAGTCTCCCCTCAATAAGCGGACCCCCTTCATGGGGACAGCTATTATGGATGGCGTACAACTTCCCCTCGACGTTGAACAACGCGATCGGACGGTCATTGACCGTGACAATCCTTGACTTTCCCGGAGGTACCTCATCTTGACGACGATGATGTCCGATTCCTTGCGCTCAATGAGGAACACCGACACACTCATCAGGAGAAGGGCGAGCAGAATCATCATGATGATCCGCTTCTTCTGCTGCTCTCGATTGCTCGCCTGGGCTTGATCAGCTGCCATTGATGGTATTCGACGGTCTCTTTCTCTGCTGGGCCCAATGCCCCATGCAGGAGCGTACGCTAGGTCTTCTGACCGGATTCCGTTCGATTGACTTGGAAAAGAATCACGGAATAAAATATCACTTCGCGTACCTGCTCACCACGCGTCGATGGAAGCACTATGGTGTGAGCTGCGTGAACTTGTCAACGTGCTCATAGTTAGTCGGTCTTTTGGAGTGAGAAGGAGGCTTGGGTCATGGCATTATTGATTACCGATGAATGCATCTCTTGTGGAGCATGTATCCCGGAATGTCCCAATGAAGCGATCTTTGAAACCAGGAGTGACGCTGAGACCAAAGGTAATCATGTTGGCGATGGGCAGGGAGTCGGCGACAGTATTTATGTCATCGTACATGACCGTTGCACTGAGTGTGTTGGTCACTTTGACGAACCCCAATGCGCGGCGGTCTGCCCTGTTGATAATTGTTGCATTTCGGATCCTCTCTATCCTGAAACAACGGATGTGCTTCTGGAGAGGGCGAAGACGTTGAATCCAGATAAAGTAATTGATCCTGCCAAAATATGGAGCGGGGTTAGAAACTAACTATCTTTGAGTGACGTATTGTAAGGGCCCTGGTTCCATCCAGAACCAGGGCCCTTTGTTTTGGGCTGTTGTGACCGAACAATGAGAAAGGCCCCAGTGGGATTCACCGGGGCCTTTCTCGCCGACTGAAATCCAGACAACCTACTTCAGCATAAGCAACTTGCCGCCGACATGGCCCGGATGCAAGTGGCATCGATATTCAAGAACATTTCCCCCGGAATAAAACAGATCGCTGGTCGGAACACCGATATACTGCGTTTCCCCAGGCTTGAGCACGATCTTGGTATGCAAGACGGTCGGTGCAGATTGATTCACAGCAGCGCTGAGCTGGAACCCGTGCTCAGCCGTTGCATTATTCGTCACTTTTAACAACACTGGAGCACCGGGACGCGATTTAAAATCGATGACGGTCATCGGAGGATACCAGATCTTCATGTTTCCAATTTCAACAGCAAAGAAAGAGGCATCTACGCTCAGCTCCTTAAAGGGCTGGCCGACGACAGAACCCGTTTCCAGATCGCCCGTCTCTACACCTCCCGCTTGAAGCGCATACAAACTCGAAGCCCCGGCCAACACCATTCCAAGGCCAACGAAGACCGCCAACATCGTCTTGCCCATGACTACCCCCTTGCGAATATTAAGAAGAAACAAATAGAGGCTTGTAAACATGTAGCCGCCAAACTTACAGAGGACACCACTGCTTCCACTAGTGTGCACGCGTTGTCTACGACTGTGTCCCAGCATTCACTACACTACAATCTTGTTTGTATAACATATAGGTCAAAACGGAAGCAATTGATTTGGCACTGCTGAGGTTGCTTGAGCCGTGGCTCACTCGATGGAATCCAGCTCCACAGGTGATGGCCCTGGAATCGTGTGTCAGCCCTCTCGGTGCCGGACAATTGATGCCAATTGTGGCAGAGCACCCCGTACTCTCCGCTAAATATTCGCTTGGTCACGGCCTCGCTTAAGTATTTCCCGAAAACTCCGATAGGGCAGTTGAGGAGCTGCAATATGCCCATCATTCTGGCGGTCAACGGAATCGTGGAAACGTATCCGGTCAAACCGGCTGGTCCACGGAATGCCCGGCCTGAATACGCGAGGGAGCGGGAGCATCATGGCCAACACGCTTCCTCTCTGGATCACTCAGCCTTGGCAGCACAAACAGCCTATCAACAGCAGAGCAGCGAACCATCACACCCGAAACCGGCGATCCTCGCGCGTGACCTGATGAGTGCTCCGGTTATCTCTCTTCCATCCGACAGCACCTGGCTTGACGCCTGGACGAGCATGTCAGACAAGGGATTCCATCATATCCCCGTCACCTCGATGCACGACACCCTCGTCGGGATGGTGTCGTATCGCGACTTACTCCGCCATGCTCCTGAACTGATCACAGCGGCCGATACGCGGCAGGCCTCCAGACGGCGATTGGCTGACATCATGACGTCCCGAGTTATTTCGGCAACTCCCGTAACAGAGGTCCGTGAAATTGCCCGCGTCATGTTGGATGAACAAATTCATGCGGTTCCGATTTTGGATCACCATCGCCGTCTGGTCGGCATTCTCGCTACCCGAGATCTACTCCAGGGTATCGCGAACCACGGCCCTCTCGAACTCTGGACCTGACTTCTCCGTTGATGACTTCATAGACAGACTCTCGTCGATCGTGTTCCTCCGACCGGTCTCGGCTCGACTCGATGCAGTGATCGTCGTCGTGACCAATCCGGAAGGTTTCCGAGCTACTCCCTCGCCTCGATCATCACAAGTATGACCATTGAGAGAACGTCGCCGCTTGACC
>JACRQB010000252.1 GCA_016222925.1 Nitrospirota bacterium
ATCGCCGAACTCGTAGACGACAGGCACTACCATGAGTCGACTCCTTCGACATCCATTCGTCACTCTCGGAATCATTATCTTCATCGCGATCACCGTTCTTGTAGCCTTTCGCCTGAGCACAGGCTCTAAAACCGACAAGAAAACGGCACGGCTCATTACGGTCGGTATTGTGTCTCCGCTCCGACAAGATCTCGATATTCGCCTGGCCTATACAGCGGACATCTCGCCTAATCAAGTCGTCAATATCTTCTCCCGGGTTGATGGATACATCACCAAGCTACATGTCGATAAGGGCGATTATGTCAGAGCGAGCCAGTTGCTCGTTGAAATCGATCATACGGACTATCAACATGCCGTCAATCAGGCAAAAGCCAATCTGTCAGCCGCCAAGGCGAAGGTCTCACAACAAGATGCGGTCGTCCGCAACGCCAAGCTGACGTTTGATCGCGTGCAGACCCTCATCAAGGACCAATTTGTCTCACAGCAAGACCTCGATACTGCATTGGTCAACTTCGACGCCGCCAGCGCCGCACAGGAATCCCTCCAAGCGCAGGTCACCCAAATGGAGGTGGCCCTAGCCCAGGCGGAAACTCACTTAGCCTATTCGTATATCCGAGCCCCATTTCCCGGCTATATCGCAGAACGAAATTTAGATACCGGGGCCTATGTCAGCAGCGCGACTGCCAGCACGTCGACTATGTCACGAGGCATCATGAGCCTACACGACATCAATACGGTTCGTGTGCTGATCGAAGTCGTCGAGCGAGACATTCCACTCGTGAAGGTAGGTCAAAAGGCCGAGCTCCGTGCCGAAGCGTACCCAGATTACGTGTTCGAAGGAACCGTCACGCGTGTCGTCCAAGCCTTGAATCGCGCGACACGTACCATGACGGTGGAAATTGACTTATCGAATAAGGATCGTCGATTAAAAGGCGGGATGTTTGCCCGAGTCGAAGTCATGGTGGGAACCCATCAGCAAGCGTTGCAGATTCCCATTGATGCCGTCAGTCGACTCGAAAACATGCAATATATCTATATCGTCCAAGAGGGGAAAGCCCAGCGAGTGGATATCGAGATCGGGGCCCGTAACGGCAACCATGTAGAAATCACCAAAGGTTTGACGGGTCGAGAACAGATCATCGTCGCAGGCAAAGACTTAGTGCACGATGGCACACCCGTCCAGACCCAACCACTTCCCCAGCCTCCAGACTTGAGTGCTGAGTCGAAGAGTTGAATGGGACCTGCTCTTACGATTGAACCTATTGCCGGGATGATCTCTCGCGTGGCACTCAGCACTCATTACTGACCATCTCCCACATGTGGCTCACTCTACTCGCACTACGCAATCGCATCGGCATTCTGATGTTATCGCTCGCGATGGTGGTACTGGGGCTGACGTCACTCCAACGCCTGCCAGTTGATCTCTTCCCGCAAATCCAGGTCCCAGTCGCTTTTGTAGGTGTTGTTTACAAGGGGGCGCCCCCGCTCGACATCGAGCAGAGCGTCGTCTACCCGATCGAAAAAGCCGTCAGCTCCGCTTCCAATGTCGAACATGTCGAATCGTTCAGCAAGCAGGGTCTCGGGGCCGTCCAGATCTGGTTCAACTGGGGGGCAGACATCAATGTTGGACAGATGGAAGTGATGCAACGCATCACGCAAATTCTAAACAGCCTCCCACCGGGGATACTACAGCCCTTTATCGTGAAGTTCGACGTCTCCAATATCCCCGTTTCCATTGTATCGGTGTCGAGCGATGAGCTGGACGAGCGAGCGCTGTATGATCTTGCGTACAACACCATCGCCCCACAGATCGAGCAAATCGCCAATGTCGCGGCGGCCACAGTCGAGGGCGGCAAGATTCGTCAGATCAATATCAACCTCGACCCGGCACTGCTCAGCGCCCGCGGACTCTCCATTCTTGACGTCGTGAAATCCGTCAAAGCCTCCAATTTAATTCTGCCTTCCGGCGACATCAAAGCCGGCAACCTTGACTATAACGTTTTTACGAACAATCAGTTCCGAACGGTCGAGCCGATCCAAGACGTCATCGTGAAGGTCAATCCGCAGGGCAATCCGGTCCGCGTGCGTGACGTAGGGACCGTGACGGATTCATCCGATATCCAAACAAACATTGTTCATGCCGATGGTGCCAGATCGGTGTTTCTTCGTGTGAACAAGCAACCGATCGCCAACACGGTCGAGGTTGTGGATGCCCTTCGCGCAGCCCTCCCCAAGATGTTTGGCATCCCCGAGGGGGTGAAACTCGGCATTTCGTTCGATCAGTCTCTCTATATCCGACAATCCATTCACAATCTTACCGAACAAGCCCTCCATGGGTCGCTGCTGGCCTCAGCCGTGATTCTGATCTTCTTGCGCAACCTCACAAGCACCGTCATCATTTCCGTGGCCATTCCGCTTTCCATGCTCGTGACGTTTGTTGTCCTCTATTTTACCGGCCAAACCCTGAACGTCTTTACACTCGGCGGGCTCGCGCTGGGGATCGGCCGGCTGGTTGATGACTCCATCGTGGAACTGGAAAATATTCAGCGCCACCTCAATACCAATCCCAACCGGTGGAACGGCATCCTCGATGCCGCTCGGGAAGTCGCCATGCCGATCCTCGCGTCGACCGTCACCACGGTGGTGGTCTTCCTCCCGATGTTCTTTGTGGTTGGGGTCGCGCGTCTGTTGCTGATACCGTTAACCGTGACCATCGCGATTGCGCTCTTCACTTCCTTCCTCGTCTCCCGCACAGTGACGCCGGCGCTCTGCTACAAGTTCCTCAAGCCTGAACAAGACGCTCGGCGGGCCATGCCATCCTGGTTTACCACACTGATGGATTGGAGTCGTCGCCGATATGAGGCTCTCGATAGAAGTTACGAAGAATCGTTGCAGTGGGTCCTGGGACATCGCCGGACCTTTATCGCCATGGTGCTGCTGATCTTTGCCGGATCGCTCACGTTGGTTCCCATGATCGGAACGGAGTTCTTGCCGGTTTCCGATGAGAGTCAGTTTCGCATCGTCCTGCGGGCACCGGTCGGCCAACGGGTTGAAAAGACCGAACAGCAAGTCTCAGAAGTCGAACGGGTGCTCCGAGCCAATATTCCCGCGACCGAATTGGAGACGATCGTCTCCAGTACGGGCATCCTGTCGCAAGGTCGCGCGTCGCTCTTCAACCCCAACACAGGGCCCCATACGTCGTCGATGCAAGTGTACCTCGTCTCACCGGACAAACGGGCCAGAACGCAAGTCGAGATCATGAACGATGTGCGCCCGAAGATCGTCAAACTGTTCCCAGGAGTGTCGATGTATTTCGATCCCGGGGGGCTCGTCAAACGCGTCACCAGCTTCGGTTCCCAAAAGGCCGTTGATGTGGAAATCTATGGCTATGACTTTGAAAAAGCGAGGGACGTCATCGCCCGCGTCAAGGAGATCATGGAGCAAACTCCAGGCCTAGCGGATATCGAACCGAGTCGGGAAGAAAACTATCCGGAAGTCAACGTGACGGTGGATCGAGAGAAGGCGGCTCTGCTCGGCATCAGCGAAGCCGACGTGGCCAATACAGTCCTATTTTCCCTGAATGGAAACGGTCAGACCGACCCAATCATTTATACGGATCCGCAAAGCGGCAATGAGTACTTCATCAGCGCCTGGCTGGCCGAAGAACACCGAAAGAATCTCATCGATTTGGAGCATATTCTGCTCATCGCCAAAACCGGCGAGCCTGTCCTCCTGAAAAATGTTGCGTCCCTCAAGTTGAACGCGGGGCCGGTGAAGGTCGATCGGAAGCATTTCCAGCGCGTGGTCCATATCACGGCCAATCCCACCACCCGGCCCCTCGGAGATATCGCTGAAGACCTAGAATCCGCCTTCGCCGCACTCCAGTTGCCGGCAGGGTTCAGCCTCAAGCTAGCGGGGCAAATTGAACAGCAGCGCGAAACCTTCCAAGGATTGCAGTTTGCGACCATCCTGGCACTTATGTTGGTCTACATGGTCATGGCCGCCCAATTCAAATCGCTCATCGACCCCTTCATCATCATGTTTTCCGTGCCGATGGGCTTCCCCGGTGTCATCTTGATCCTGTTTCTGACGAACACGACACTGTCCACCACGTCGTTGATGGGGATTATCATGATGTTGGGCATTGTCGTCTCAAACGGTGTCTTATTGGTCGATTACACCAACGTCCTCCGTCGCAGAGGCGAAGGACTTCATCAGGCCGTTGTGACTGCCGCACGAACCAGGCTGCGCCCGATACTCATGACCTCGCTCGCTACGGTCTTTGGGCTTCTTCCCATGGCAATCGGACTCGGGACCGGTGGTGAAACAAACGCGCCTCTCGCAAGGGCGGTCGTCGGAGGGTTGAGCGTTTCTACCCTCCTCACATTGTTTCTCGTTCCAACAATGTATTTGATTTTAGAGGAATACTTCCCGAGGAGGCTCGAAGAATCGGCGAACGATCAGGAATTGGGTTCCATTGGCGCCACCTCGGTTCCGGAGTAGCCTTCGTTAACGCTCGACAATGTTTGGGAACAAGGACTTCAGCTGCATAGCCAGTCCGATATCCCCGGTAATCTGCAAACGCCCCGACATCGCCATCGTCATCCCGCTGAGATGTCCGTTCAGAACCCCGATGCAATCCTCTCCGGTCATCGAGAGGGTCACATGCGGATCGGCATGCATTCCATCCTTCACGACACAGGTCCCATTGTGCACCAGCAGATAGTACTGACCGCCTTGGGTCCCACGGAGATCGAACTGGTAGACGGCCTCAAGATCCTCAGCTGCATCTTTATCGAGTTTTGATGGGAGCGAGTCAAATACCTCTTTGACAGTCGTGGCTTTCATATCTAGATCATGCCCATGGCAATGGATGGTTAAAGTCTTCGGGGGCGCTATGCTCACGCCCCCGAAGCACGGTCAACATAAAAGCAGGGTTTAGTACCGGAGTGTGGCGGTCGCAACACTACGACTGGCGCCGAAAAACTCCTTCGAAAACGACTCGACCACCGTGGGGTCATATCCCTTGCAGCTGAAAATGTCGAGGTAGGCGTGATTGGTTTCATTGGCGAAATGGCCGCTGATCAGCGAGGTGGAGATCAACTGCACCATGGAGTAGCCGGCCACAGGCCCTTCTCCAAAATCGACAACCTGGCACTCGCCGAAGCGCTTCATGTCGATGAGCTCACACAGCTCTACAACATAGCGTTTTATATATTCCGCATCACGGATAAGTTCGGGTTTGCAATCGTGGAGGTCAACAGCAGTGCAGAGTCCCCATGCCTTACCGCTTCCGACCATGTCTTGAATCGGTCGGGCAGCAGCCGCAGGGGCGTTGGATGGTAAGATTGCGGACTCGGAACTAGCCGAGGTACTCATAGAGGGGGGTTCCCTTTCTGTAAGAAGGTTGAGCACATAGAGACTATCATGCGTGAACTATACCATGATTTGCTTCTCGCGCACGTGAAGTGATGGAAAATTTTTGGCTCTAGTGAAAAAGCACTGTCACTCGGTTGACAAGATTTCAACTCTCAGGGACAATATCTCTTATGCCATCCTCTCCAGATCTCGTCCGAGACACACCTCGAATCGAGCTACCCGAGCGCCTCTGCACGTGGTGCAAGGTGCTCATGCGGAAGCGGCTCGTGGGCGGCAACCAATTCATTCATTACACCTGTCCTAAGTGCATTTTCCAACATACGCGCCGGCTGGGACCAAAGCCATAAGCCTCTGATTAAGTCAGTAGCTAAAACCAGCTTGCTCCCTGATCGACTCGCCCCTCCATCTAACCGCGGGACAAACTGCTCTGGACATGATCGTCGAGAAGATGCGTCAATCTCTCCCGATCCTCAGGACTGATCGAAATAATTTTTGCGCCTAATTTTGGCGTACGCACATGAATGACTTCCAACTCGCAGGTTAAGGACCGCCCACCCTCAAGCTCTATCAAAAGCTGAAGTCCATCACCGCGCTTCACGAACAGACGGCTTTCTAGACGAACGCCGGACTCGCTAACATCAAGCACCTTGCACGATGCCGAGAGCGAGCCGCGCTGCAAGCGGCCGACACGGCCGACATCGACACGCGAGTGCTTACGCTTGAAAGCCATAACCCACCCCCTCTATGTCCGGCATCATAACAGGAGGAAGGATCATGCCGAAGCAATTACGGAAATGCTCAAAGCTGTCCGCCCACCAAGGCTCGAACCTGTTCCATGCGTTTGCGGTTGACACCAAGATCGCTGTGGCCCGTGCGGGAAGCAGAACGAAAGTGAACCGTCTTCGTGGTTTCATCGAAGAGAAACTCCACGTCATCGACGAATCGGAGCAGCAGGCTGGTGAACTCGTAGTGGAGATAGGACTCGTCCTCTTCGACGAGCTTGGTCCGAGGCAATGTTGTACACGCTGCTTTCAACGCCTCTTTGGCTTCCGCGCGAGGCTTCTTGTACTGGAAGGGCGCGATGGCATGGGTCTCATCAGTCGCCTGCGTCGATACGCAGTTAGGGCTGGAAGGGCAAGGGGAAAGCGTTCGCTGGCTCATTGAGGCCGCACTGTACTCGCTTCGATCACCGCCCGCAACCAAATCTCCGCCACCAGTACAGCATAAGGCGGAATAAGCGCCGGAAGGCCCCTGTCTCGATAGGCCAAGTGGGGACTGATGAGCACCTTCCGATAGCCACCAACCTTCATC
>JACRQB010000143.1 GCA_016222925.1 Nitrospirota bacterium
CCAACCAGCTGGAGGATCCTATCATCGACCACCGTGTAGTACCGACAAGCGCCTGTCATATCATGACTCGTGCTGCCGACTCAATCCGCGGGCAATCGCCGGTCTCACGGAACGAATGGGCACTTCAGCCGCAACCAGGACGGCAACACATTCTACAATCGACCCGTCTTTCATGTTCATGGCCTCCGCCTTCCGACCGGCGACATGTTACGATTCTTCCCGCGCCTGATCGAACATAACGTACCTGGTCGTTTTAAATAAGTCCAATTGATAATGCAGATTACCTATATTAGTATTTCTTATTCATGAAAGAGGCCAGGAATGACACTGACGGAATTGCAGTACATCGTGGTCGTGGCGCAGGAGCGGCATTTCGGCCGCGCTGCGGAACGGGTATTCGTGACCCAACCGGCATTAAGTCTGGCGATCAAGAAGTTGGAAGATGAATTGAGAACGAGGATTTTCGAACGGCGCCGGAGCCGAATCGAACTGACTCCGCTCGGCGAGCAAATCATCCATCAAGCGCAGCGCGTGCTAGAAGAAGCGGAGCACATCACACTCATCGCGGCGCAAGGTAAAGATCAACTGAATGGACTGCTGCGGTTCGGGATCATCGCCACCGTCGGGCCTTATATCCTGCCAGATCTAATCCCGACTCTTCACAAGCGCGCGCCGGCGATGCCGCTCGAAATCGAAGAAAGTTTGACGGCCAATCTGACCGCGATGCTGAAGAACGGGAAATTAGATGTGATCATGGTGGCTCTGCCGTTTGAAGAGCTGGGCATTCACACCCACGCCCTCTATGACGAGCCGTTCAAAGCAGTGGTCCCAGTTGGGCATCGGTGGGAGCACAAGAAACAGATCGACGCGCGGGAACTCGACGGCGAAAAAGTGTTGCTGCTCCACGCCGGGCACTGTTTTCGCCAGCAGGTGTTGAATGCTTGCCCGGAACTGAGCCGATCCGATGCGGAAGGTCTACAGGGAAACTCTCTCGAAACGATTCGCCAGATGGTCGCGTCGGGGTTAGGCGTCACCGTGCTCCCCTGCAGTGCTCTCACGAAGAAGCACGCAAACAAGCGATTGATCGCCATCGACCTGGCAAAACCAGTACCGGGGCGTCGAATCGGACTCGCGTGGCGCCGAGGGTTTACACGACCGCAAGTGATCGACGTGATCCGGGACGCAATCCACGGGCTGAAGATGCCAGGATTGAGCATGGTGCCAGGTGAACACCAGTCGGCATGACACCTCTCAGCGTTTCTTTTGGGCGCTTGTTGCGCCAGATGACTTTTGTTAGGATGCCGTCGACTCAACCGAAGCACGGCTTTGATGAAAATCGCTACGTTCAACGTCAATTCATTGCGCAAACGCTTGCCGATCGTGCTGGAATGGCTCGATCGACACAAACCGGATGTGCTGTGCCTTCAGGAAACCAAGGTCCAGGATAGCGAGTTTCCCTTGCTCGCGCTGGCACCCAGCGGGTACGAGATCACGTTTCGAGGGATGAAATCGTATAACGGGGTGGCGATCCTCAGCCGAAAAAAGCCGGACGCAGTGTTCTACGGATTCGACGATGGAGGAGACCCGGAAGACGCTCGTTTGCTGAGAGTGATCATCGATGGGATTCCCATCGTGAACACCTACGTGCCGCAGGGGTTCGAAATCGACTCGCCGAAGTATGCCTACAAGCTTGCTTGGTACGAACGACTACGGAACTACTTCAACGCACACCTTTCACCGCAAGCCCCGGCGATCTGGTGCGGAGATATGAACGTAGCCCCACGCCCCATGGACGTCCACGGTCCAGAGAAACATCTGAACCATGTCTGCTACCACGAAGCTGCGCGTAGGGCGTATGAACAGACGGTTGCATGGGGATTTCAAGATGTCTTTGTGAAACTCTATCCGACACGTCAACAATATACATTTTGGGACTACCGTGCGCCGAGCTCACTCGCGGCCAACAAAGGGTGGCGTATCGATCATATGATAAGAACCTTCAGACCACACTTTTTTGTGGGCTGAGTTTTCGATCTGACCGTGCGCGCGACATCCACTCCAACCATGCCGATCAATCCCACAGTCTTGTGGCTGACCGGAATGGGACTCCGCTCCTAAGCCGCCTTGGCTCGCATGTGGTTGCTGCGATTCTGCTCGATCAAGGGATCAATGATCAGTCCACAATTGAGACAGCGCAGAATAACGGTACTGGACGAGACCGCCGGTTGACGCTCTTGAATCATCAGGCCTTTGCATTTTAGACAAGTCATGGTGTCCCTCCTGCTGAGATGAATGATGACAATCACGTCACATCTGCACGAGGGGTACAGTAGCATCGTGAGATTAACCCCGAGTTAACAGCCAGTTAAAAATCTCTAATGTCGCGTTCGGGCATCATCTAACTTTTCAGCACGTTATGCCTCGTGCCTACCGGTGTGAACGTTCAACTCTCCGCGAGGAAGTCACGGACTCAGCCGCGAACTCCTGTACTGAAAGTGGTTGAGAAACACTCCATGAAGAATCCAACACCATCCGCCCATAAAACATCCACGGCGGATGTGGCGATTATTGGTGGAGGAGCGGCTGGCCTTGCCGCTGCCATCGCAGCCAGAGAACACAGTCAAGACGCAAGGATTTACCTGCTCGATGGAGCTAAGTCATTGGGGGCTAAAATTCTGGTCTCAGGCGGAGGACGTTGCAACGTCACGCATGATGGCGTGACACCGAAGGATTTTTTTGGCAACCGACACATCATCCGCAACGTGCTTGCGGCGTTTTCACTTGAGCAGACAATTGCATGGCTTACCTCACTCGGTGTTGAACTGAAACGCGAAGAGACCGGTAAGATATTTCCGACCACTGACAAGGCACGCACTGTTCTTAATGCACTGCTTGCGCGTACGCGGGATTCGGGTGTCACGGTATGCCCGGATCATCGTGTGAGCGAAGTCACTCGGTCTGAATTCGGCTTTCAAATTCGGCATAGGTATGGCCTGCTCCATACCGCCCGACTCATCCTCGCCACCGGTGGTCAATCGTTGCCGAAAACCGGCAGCGATGGATTCGGGTATCGGCTGGCCCGCTCCCTCGGCCATCACGTGACACCGACGGTCCCCGCATTAGTCCCGCTCCTGTTGGACCGCTCCATGTTTCACACAACACTCTCCGGCCTCTCGCAGGACGTAACGCTGACAACCCTGATGCATGGTCGAGAAGTCGATCAACGCACAGGGAGCCTGCTCTGGACCCATTTCGGAATCAGCGGCCCTGTCGTCATGGACGCCAGCCGCTTCTGGACCCTTGCAACGAATCAAGGCGTACCTGTGGATCTCTATGCCAACTTCGTGCCGAGTCGATCATTTGAGGCATTGAAGGAATGGTTTATCAGACAGACCGTTGAACATCCGAAGCGCTCGGTCGTACGAACCCTCTCGTTACTGGTCCCAGATCGCTTTGCCGAATCACTCTGTCGTCATAGTTCTTGCGATCCGCAGCACATCATGGCTCAGGTCGCACGCACGGATCGAGATCGGTTGTTGAGCGCTCTGACCAGGTTTCGATTCCCAATCGAGGGCGACCGCGGGTGGAACTTTGCTGAAGTCACGGCCGGCGGCGTGCCCTTGGAAGAAATCGACTATCGCACGATGGAATCAAAGCTGCTTCCTGGACTTTATCTCGCCGGGGAGCTGTTGGATTGCGACGGCCGAATCGGGGGGTTCAATTTTCAATGGGCTTGGACGACGGGCTGGCTGGCCGGGCGGTCAGCAGCCAAGAGCCTTCTTGCAAAAAATCGCAATCAGGAAGCCCGTGATTGACATGGTTGACTTGCCTTCCCTTTCGACACGAGCTTCCCACACCCAAGATCACCACACGCCTGCTTCTGCCTCTGAACAAGCCTTGGCCCTAGGAAGAGTCCGATACGAAGCTGCTCCTTCCTTCATAGACGGCTCATTGGGGGACAACGTCGTCACCTGGAGCTTTTCTTCAGCGAAGGCCTCATCGTTGGTCCGCAAGACGCCTTCACGATTCAATATCTTGACCACATTCGTGCGCGACACGATCGGTGGGTATTGCCTGAACTGGTCCGCCGAGACGTAAGAAACCTGGATGGTCACCGGGCGGCGCTTGGCGTAAATAAATTCACGCAGATTGTCGTCAATAGGCGTCTTCAAGGTGACGACCGCCGAACTCTCCCCGGGAAGAGTCGCGATCGAGAGGACATACAAGGGCTTCACATCAGGCGGTGCCTCTTTCTGGACGGTAGCCATACGATTCGGGGCCGTCAGGAGCTGTGTCGACTGATTGATGGCGGGAGACCGGACACCCACCCGCAAATTTGTGATGTCGCGATCGGACACATTTTCGAGCAACAGCTTGATGAGCACCCACGCTTGCGAATCGGGGGCTTTGGCCCGACCATTCGGCACTGATTGTTCCTCTCGGCGGATGCTGCAATCGGACACCAGGTTGCGTCGTTCAAAGAAATAGAGCGTATTCATCCCCTGTGGCTGAATGCCCCGTTCATACGTATAGAACGATACGCCGACATGAATCATCGTCGGTCTGAACCAGTTCACAACCGTCGGGAGGACAAAGGGGACAAAGGCCGCAAACAGACCAAGAATGGCAACCTTACTGAGGAGGCTTTGCCGCCAGAACCAGTTCCAGCACTTCGTCAACCACGCCATGGAAACCTTGCCCGATATTCTCGGTCTTGCATGTGCTAACCATACGCCCTTGGAGGAACTCCCGACAAGAGTAAGACTGGTCCTTGACTGTCGCCGCTCCAAGTCGCCATGCTGATCATGAATCGGCTCAAGAGGATCAATGTCGAAGAAGCAGCGTAGAGAAGCTCACGAGACGGATCGGCGGATCACCATCCGCTGGAAAGTGATGCTTGCACTCAGCATCATCCTCATTGCGCTGGGGCTCTTTGTCGATTGGCCCCCTCCGCAGGAAATCAGCGTGCCAAACACGTCATCGTTCCTGATCATCCTCGGTGGGCTCCTCGGCGCGGTTGGACTCCTGACTGCACTTCGGGGAGAGTAGCTTCGTAGATACGGAGAGGTACGCTCTGCGTCTATGGATCTGGGAGATCGGACGGACTACCGACTCCCCGTCTGGGACTGAACTGCGCTCACGCCATACGGGCTGAAGAAGGCCAGCACCTTGTCGCCCACCTTAAACTGGCCACCGAGTTGGGTTTGTTGCGTGAGATTCAGAATATGGAGCTGCCCTTTTTCGTCTCGAATGACCATTGTTCCAGGAATACCAGTAAGCTGGTTATAAACCGGTGCATGGCGACATTTCCTTTTCTCATATGGTAACAGTCAGTCTCCGCAGTCACATCATGATTGCCAGTATGGATTTCTGGCGCTGACCTGCCTTCCGTCATTGTATCAGGATGCCTGTCACCTAGACATACGGCGGTTGAGCAAGAAGCTCGGCAATTCGCAACACACCCAATCCCCCCCTAACCATCGAGGTGACTCCAGATCTCGCGCGATCCCACTCACGACTCTTGATCACGCTTGTCCCCCTCCGGTCAGGGTAACAAATCCTGGCCAAATTCACCGCCTTGGCCTTTTCACTGATCGCACAGTATGGAAGATGCGCCATTCCCCCGTGTCACCCAAAACCCGGTGACCCCCAAGGTACGTAATATGGGCTATGTGCTCATAATTAGGCCCCCCCCTTTCGTGGTAGGTATTTCGAGGAATGTGCTCACTTACTCTCTCCGTTACGATTGATCTATCAGGCCAATGGACACAAGCGGAAGGAGAACCCATGACAAACAGAACGAATCCCATGCGGCGCCATAGTCGGTTTCCGGTCAGCTGGCCCGTAGTATACGGAAATGACGCGCTTCTCGCAGAAGGGACTGTTCTAGATCTAACCTCTCGAGGCTGGCGAGTGGTGGGATCGATATCGGTGATACCCGGTATGCAGTTGACCCTGCAGGTATCCGTCCCCGAACGATCCGCACCACTGTGTATCCATCATGCGACCGTGCTGTGGGTAAAAGATCATGAGTTTGCGATTGAAGCCCAGGAGATGGCACCGATCGATCAAGCCTGGGTCACCGAATTTCTCCGGCACAAACTCGGGCTCATGTGGATGTCACGAACCGCCGATCATGAGACCTCGCTTCAAGCCAGAGACAAGACACCCGATGATGAGACCTCCCTATCACAACATTCCGTTCCCTCCATAGAGGACATCCTGCGTCGATTCCTTGCGATGGAAACCGGTTCTGCTGATATGCCTCCCGAACCGCGGTGGGACAGTGACTCGGAGTTTCAGGAGACCGAGACACATACCCTCTGCAACCACCAGCCCGAGAAGATCTTGCGCGAAGCACGCCGCATCCTTCGACGCATGGTTGCTCTTAAAGCTGATTGCATCC
>JACRQB010000253.1 GCA_016222925.1 Nitrospirota bacterium
AAAGGCGATGATCGGATTCGCCGTGTTCCAGAACAGCACCTGTTCATCAGCCAGCTTCTGCAACATGGTGACCTGAGGTCGACGCGCAGTTTCATAGGTCCTCAGTTTTTCAGCGGAGTAATCATTCATTGCGAGACACTCGGGCAGAAGGTCGGCCAGCGTCGTCGCATCCACCATTGCCTGCATGCGGCCCTGCGACGCGTGAGGATTCATGGCATGCGCCGCATCACCAAGCAACACCGCCCCGTCGGCCACCCACGTCGGGGTGCGGACACGGCCGGTCGGCATGAAGGCGGTTTGCTTCCAATCAGTCAACGTTCGAAATATCGCCTTACTGGACGGATCGATCGTGATCCAGGCCTCTTGCAGCGCCGCGATGCCTCGTTCCTTCACACTCTCATATGAACCGGCCTTGATCATGTAGAACGCATACACCTTGTCCCCAGCGGCGGGAAACATACCAAGGATCGTTCGCTTGCCGACAAAATACTTCGCCTCTCCCAGAGGAATCGCCGCATCCAACAGGGCGATCAAATATCCTTGCGGATAGAGATGAAGATCGGCCGGAATCTGCAAGGCCTCTCGAACTTTTGAAAAGGCTCCATCGGCCCCGACGACCACCTTCGCCTTCACGGCGACGGAGTCTTCACCTTGCTTTGCAGTCAGCCCGACGACCCGCCCGTTCTCTCGAAGCAGACCAGTGAACGCCGCTCGATACCGCAGTGAGACGGAGGGTTCGCGCTCCATTGCGCTTAGAATGGCATGGTGGGCCACATTCGGCAGTGTGACCACGGCTTGATTGTACGGTGGAGGCAGTTCGCTGTAGTCCACCGTGCACAGCCGCTCGCCTGTTCGAAGACGACGGTTTTAATGCCCTTTTGGGCCAAGGCCAGGGCGAGCACCGCCCCCCCCCCACCGGCCCCAACGACGGCAATGTCGGTTTCTTCGATCATTGTTCCTCCGCGTTTCTCGGCCATGGACATGCATTGCCACCTTACTCTCAACGTTCTTACTATTTCCACTCCTGGAATCGTTCGTGATCTTTCCAGAGCGACAGAAACTTTTCACGCGCTTGGACGGTAATCGCATGGTCCCTGATGATATCGAGCCGCTCATCATTATAGCGGTTTCCACTGGTCGTCTGATTCATAGACCCGGTCGTATTGATCTCGTCGTCGATCACCGCCTGTTTTAAATGCATGAGGCCGTCATGTTGATTGATCCTGATCGGGATCCCAGCTTCACGCAACGCCGAGAGCGCCGTTCGTTGCTTCGAATCGTTGAGACGTTCCCGATCGGTGAGGAGACGAACATCTACACCACGCCGTTTCGCCTCAACCAGCGCTTTCACCGTAAGCGGCGACGTGACGCCATACACGGCCACAAAAATGTATCGTTTAGCACGGTCATACATCTGTACGAGATGTTCGAGTGGCCTATCCTCCGGACCATACCAGACCTCGACTGATGTAGCCGAGACTTCCACGCTTGGCCCAAGCAGAACGGCGGCAAATAGCCAGATGATAATGAACCCTTGGCGGCACTGCGTGGATAGTTGGAACGGCGAAGGCCTGATCATGCCAGTTCGAAGAGGTCGCGGAAGTGGTCGTCGGAAGACTCCCAGGCCTGTGGCGCATGCACCTGAAGCCACTGTCGAAGAAACTGTTTCTGCTCCCGTGTGAGCAGTTGCTTGATCTGATGAGTACGCCCTTGAAGCGGCTGAAGGAGACTGACGCGCTTCTTCACATCCAGCATCGCGGTGCGGACATACAGACTCGTAAATATTGACGGCTTCTCGTCCGTCCCTTCGCCCTGTACCCACACCGAGAGAAACTTATCCAGCACCAGGCCCGCACTGTCCAGCGCCGGCTCAGTATCATGGAAGAGCTCATTCTCGGACTCGGTGAGCGGGGTCGATTCTGCGGCGCGAAAGAGAAAGTTCTTTTTCCACATGCTTGCAGGCGGCATAGTGGCGACGAGCCGGATCAAAGTCAAGCAACGCCCTCAGAGAATCTCTCCCCTTCTCAGTAAATACGGTTGAGCATGAATCCTATTGAACATTCGTGTCTCTCAATGTGGATGATGTAGCCTTGACAAGCAGAGCATGCCTTTGCTAATTTCAAAATTCTTTAATCTCTAGGCCAACTTGGGAGAATCTGTGCAGGTTAAGATTAATGGAAAGCCTGAGGAGATCCAGAACGGAACCGTCCTCGATTTGCTCAAGACAAAGAACATCGAGCCACAGATGGTCGCCGTCGAGGTCAACGACAAGGTGTTGGATCGTGACCACCTTGCCACGACCCACCTCAATGAAGGAGATCACGTGGAGCTCCTCTTCTATATGGGAGGGGGTCGGTGAGCACTACGCTGCATAAAGACATTACCGAGCTGATCGGCAAGACCCCGCTTGTCCGGTTGAACCGTCTTTCAAAGTCCGATTCTGCGACGATTTACGGGAAGGTGGAGTTTTTCAACCCCGGTGGCAGCGTCAAGGATCGGATCTGCCTCAATATGATCAATGAGGCAGAACGCCAGGGAACGCTCAAGCCGGGCGGAACCATCGTCGAACCGACCAGTGGGAATACGGGTATCGGACTGGCCTTAGTCGCGGCCGTGCGAGGATACAAACTAATCCTCGTAATGCCGGAAAGTATGAGCATGGAACGGGCCAGCTTATTGTCTTCGTATGGCGCACAGCTGGTGCTCACCCCGGCTTGGGAAGGCATGAAAGGGTCTATTAAGGAGGCGGAAAGCATCCTGGCTCAGAATCCGTCGTACTTTATGCCGGATCAATTCTCGAACCCGGCCAACCCCGCGATGCATAAGATGACGACGGCACTGGAAATCTGGGACGCGCTCGAAGGAAAGATCGATGCTTTTGTGGCTGCCGTTGGAACTGGTGGGACCATCACAGGATGTGGTGAAGTCTTTAAAGAACGGAATCCGCACGTACAAGTCATCGCCGTCGAACCGGCAGGTTCGCCCGTGTTGTCCGGAGGAGACCCTGGCCCCCATAAGATTCAAGGGATCGGGGCAGGCTTTATTCCAAAGGTGCTCAACAGAAAAATTCTCGATCGTGTCGTCACCGTGACGGACGATGAGGCGTATCAGACCGCGAAACAGCTCTCGAAGAAGGAAGGCCTGCTGGTGGGGATTTCAGCCGGCGCCAATGTGTTTGCCGCGCAAAAGATCGCGGATGAACTTGGGCCTGGCAAGAATGTCGTGACTATCTTGTGCGACACCGGCGAGCGCTACATCAGCATTGAGAAGTATTTCAATATATAAGAACGCTGAAAATGGCCTCCAACTTTGTTCTCGGCTCAAGAAAATCCTCAACGTACCCCAGAGGGTACGCCTCCGGTTTTCTTTTGCCTGCGGCCTCGTTGGAAACCATTTTGAACGTTCTTGGCACCGCTGATTAAGATGGAATTTACTGAAGAGCAAATAAATCGCTACAGCCGGCATATCCTCTTGCCTGAGGTCGGCGGCAAGGGGCAGAAGAAAATCGCCAAGTCCAGGATTCTTCTCGTCGGCGCGGGCGGTCTCGGCTCCCCCGCTGCGTTGTATTTGGCCGCGGCAGGAGTCGGCACGATTGGGCTGATCGACAGCGATGTGGTGGACCTGACCAATCTGCAGCGCCAAGTTCTTCACCATACTCCCGACGTGGGTCGCCCCAAGGTCCTCTCCGGCAAAGAGAAGATCCAGGCATTGAACCCCGACGTCTTGGTCTCGATGTACGAGGAACGACTCACAGCCGGCAATGCGCTCAAAATCTTCGGCGACTATGATGTCGTGATCGACGGAGTCGATAATTTTCCGGCCAAGTTCCTGATCAACGACGCCTGTTTTTTCGCCGGCAAGCCGTTAGTCCACGGTGGCATTTTGCGATTCGAGGGACGTGTCACGACCATCATCCCGAAGAAATCGGCGTGCTATCGTTGCCTGTTCAAAGCGCCGCCTCCACCTGGTTTGGTTGCCTCCTGCCAGGAGGCCGGAGTGATCGGGGTCTTGGCCGGCATTATCGGGACGATTCAGGCGACGGAAGCGTTGAAGCTTGTCCTCGGGATCGGACGGCCACTGACCGACCGCCTGCTCGACTTCGATGCGCGCAAAACCCAATTTCGAGAAATCAAAGTCCGCCGGAATCCGAATTGTGCGCTCTGCGGAGAACATCCGACGATTACCGAACTGTTCGACGATGGGGACCCCTATGCTGGATGCGCCATGCGTCCATCTGCATAGCGTTTGATAAGGTGGTGCGACGATGAGCAAAATGAAAGCGCTGGTGTGCCGCGAGTGCGGTAAAGAATACCCGACGAAGGCGATCCACGTCTGCGAAATGTGCTTCGGTCCCCTTGAGGTGAAGTACAACTACGATGAGATCAAGAAGACGATTTCGCGTAAGAAGATCGAGGATGGGCCACATAGCATGTGGCGCTATCTCGACCTGCTGCCGGTCGAAGGCACGAACTTCGTCGGACCGCATGCCGGGTTCACTCCGCTCGTACGGGCGAAAAACCTTGGCGCCTATCTTGGGCTCGACGAGCTCTACATCAAGAACGATACGGTGAATCACCCCACCCTATCCTTCAAAGATCGCGTCGTCGCCGTGGCCCTCACGCGCGCGCGCGAGCTCGGTTTTGAAACAGTGGCCTGCGCGTCGACCGGCAACTTGGCGAACTCCGTCGCCGCGCACGCGGCATCCGCCAATCTCCACTGTTACGTCTTCATTCCGGGCGACCTTGAGGCGGCAAAAGTGCTTGGCAACCTGATCTATAAGCCCCACGTGGTTGAGATTGAAGGTCATTACGACGATGTCAACCGGCTCTGCAGCGAGATTGCCGGCGAACATGGCTGGGCGTTCGTGAATATCAACATCCGCCCCTACTATGCCGAAGGCTCAAAAACCCTTGCCTTTGAGACTGTGGAGCAACTGGGGTGGAAAACACCGGATCAAGTCGTCATTCCCATGGCGTCGGGCTCGCTCCTGACCAAGATCTGGAAAGGTCTGCATGAGATGAAGGCGTTGGGCCTGATCGACAACGTTCGCACGAAGGTCAACGGCGCCCAAGCGGAAGGCTGCTCACCGATCTCGACCGCATTCAAGGCGGGGCGCGACTTCTTCAAGCCAGTGAAACCACAGACGATCGCCAAGTCTCTTGCCATCGGCAACCCCGCCGATGGGTACTATGCGCTTAAGGCGACCGCGGAGAGTCACGGATCCATGGATATGGTAACGGATGAAGAAGTGGTAGAAGGCATCCAGCTGCTGGCCCAAACCGAAGGCATCTTCGCGGAAACAGCCGGAGGCGTCACGATCGGCGTGCTCAAGAAGCTTGTCAAACAAGGGGTGATCAAAAAAGATGAGGTCACGGTGGCCTACGTCACCGGCAACGGCCTAAAAACCCAGGAAGCGGTGATCGATTCCGTCGGTCGCCCAGTGCGCATTCAGCCCAGCCTGGTGGACTTCGAAAAGACGTTTAAGATGGGAAAGAACGGTGGTGGCGTATGATTAAAGTTCGCATTCCGACTCCGCTTCGCCCCCTGACCAAAGGTCAGGGCGAGGTCGAGACCAAAGCCGGCAGTGTGGTGGAGATGATCGAGGCGCTGAATAGTACACATCCCGGCATCAAAGATCGCCTATGCGATGAAACGGGAGAGCTCCGTCGCTTCGTGAACATTTATGTCAACGAGGAAGACATTCGCTTCCTCACGGGGAAAGACACGCCCCTCAAGGATGGCGATGAAGTCTCCATCGTCCCGGCGATCGCAGGAGGGTAACCATGGCACACTTGCGGTTCCATATTCGCTTTCCTGAAGACAAAATCCGAGAGCCGATCATCTATCAGATCGGACGCGAATATAAGGTCGTGACCGATGTCAGGCG
>JACRQB010000254.1 GCA_016222925.1 Nitrospirota bacterium
CGACGGACTCCACTGGCAGATCAGTCACGGCCAGACCTGGCGACTCCGAGCATTTTTTGTTGAACCAGTCATCCGAAGCGAAGTGCAGCTTGATGAGCAGAACAGCAAGTCCCTGTTTTGGGGAAGCTATTTCGAGAGCCGGCACGTTCCCTGGTTTCAGGTCGATGCTTACTATTTGGGCCTGAATGACCGGCGCATGCCAAACGCATCAAGCCATCGGACCTACTCTACGTTCGGAGGCCGCCTGTCCAAAGTCTCCAAGCCAGGAGAACTCGACTACGAAATTGAAAGTGCGTGGCAGATTGGAACGCGTGGAGACACTGATCACTTCGCCCATTTTCAGCATCTCGATCTCGGCTACACGTTCAACCTCCCTTGGACTCCTCGATTGCTGTTTCACTACGACTATGCCAGCGGAGACCGC
Organism: Nitrospirota bacterium; assembly: GCA_016222925.1. GTDB lineage: Bacteria > Nitrospirota > Nitrospiria > Nitrospirales > Nitrospiraceae > Nitrospira_D. Next base: position 425 of record JACRQB010000254.1, read on the forward strand.
CGGCCAGACGATAGCCAGGATGAAGGATTCGATACGTTGTTCGGAGCGCGACGATGGGAGCTGATGCCGACCGGCACATTCGGGCCGTTTTTCAGAACCAACCTCAGTTCGCCCGGATGGCGTCTGATTGTCACTCCGGCACCTGGCTGGATTGTGCAGCTCAAACATCGCGTCTGGTATCTGGCTCAGAGCAGGGATGTCTTCGGTAGTTCCGGCTTGCAGGATACCACCGGGCAAGCCGGCACCTCGTTAGGCCATGACGTAGAATTGCGTGCGCAATGGGCCATCAACATGAACCTGGATTTCGATGTCGGATACGTGCATTGGTTCAAGGGGTCGTATTTCGACCGTCTCCCCACCTCGGCAGGTCTTCCCTTCGGAGGAAACAAGGATACCGACTACTTTTATGTCCAAATGCGTGTGAGGGTGTAGGAAACGATCCATGAGACAACTCCTGCTCTTCTTGAGCCTATCTATTGCGTTGAGCCCAAACATTCTGCGTGCTGAAGAGATCACGATCGCTGCCGCATCTGATCTGAGTTTTGCCTTCAAGGAGCTTGTTTCAGAATACGAGACGGCCAGCGGCAACCAGGTAAAGTTGACGTTGGGTTCATCAGGCAACTTCTTTGCGCAAATTCAGCATGGTGCCCCGTTCGATATCTATTTCTCTGCCGATATTGCCTACCCCAAAAAATTGGAAGAAGCCGGCCTGACCATCCCGGGATCACTCTATCATTATGCCATCGGACGCATCGTCCTGTGGACCCGGCATAAATCACCTCTCGATATCACGCAAGGCATAGCGGCGCTCCGTCAGCCATCGGTCAAGATCATTGCGATCGCAAACCCTCGACATGCGCCGTATGGACGAGCGGCAGTCGCCGCGATGGAACATTTCAAAATGTACGATGACGTCAAAGACCGGCTGGTCCTGGGAGAAAACGTCTCACAGGCCGCGCAGTTCGTTGAATCCGGGGCAGCCGATATCGGCATCATTGCGCTCTCAGTGGCTCTCGCACCTGCCATGAGCACGAAGGGAACCTATTGGGAGATCCCCGCGGAGGCTCACCCGCCACTTGAGCAAGGAGCCGTCATCATCAAGACATCGATGCGAATAGACTCAGCCAAGCAGTTCCTTGAGTTTGTGAAGAGCCGGCAAGGAGTGGCCATCATGAAGCGCTATGGATTTGTAACCCCGGAGTCCCAATGAATTGGACGGCCATTGGGGTGACATGCAAACTGGCGACCCTCACGTCCCTCACCTTATTGATCATCGGCCTCCCCATCGCTTATTGGTTGACCTATTCCAAATGGCGTTGGAAGTTTCTGATCGAATCGATCGTGGCCTTGCCATTAGTGCTGCCGCCCACGGTGCTGGGGTTCTACATTCTCATCGCCATCGGACCGCACAGCCCAATCGGGCGCTTCTACACAGATCTCGTCGGCCATCCCCTTCCGTTCAGCTTTCAAGGGTTGCTCCTGGCGTCCATTCTCTATAGTTTGCCCTTTGCTGTTCAGCCGTTTGCCACAGCCTTCGAGCAAGTGGATCGAAAGCTGATTGAAGCCTCCTGGACGCTGGGGCTCTCCAAACTGAAGACTTTCTTCAAGCTCATTCTTCCCCTTTCGACAGCGGGACTCATAACAGGTGTCGTCCTAAGCTTTGCCCATACCTTGGGCGAATTTGGGGTGGTCTTAATGGTCGGCGGCAATATCGAGGGAGTCACACGTACGGTCTCAATTGAGATTTACGACGAGGTACAGGCACTCAACTACGCCACAGCAGCCAAGACTTCTGCCTTGCTCCTGCTCGTGTCCTATGCCGTATTGTTGCTGGTCTATGCTATGAATCGTCGTGTCTGGTCGGTATGGCCACAGAAATAGCGCTGAACATTCGAAAGATCTTTGTCGGTCACGCCGTCATTACAGCGCAGCTCCGTCTCCCCCTTACCCCACCGTCCGTCACGATTCTCTTCGGCCCCTCCGGTTCTGGGAAAACTACCATCCTCCGTTGCCTCGCGGGACTCGAACAGCCTGAAGCAGGCACCATCTTGTGTAACGGTCAGATCTGGTTCGATGCAGCGACTCATGTTCATGTCCCACCGCAGGCACGCGGGCTCGGCTATATGGCACAAGACTATGCATTATTCCCCAATTACACGGTGGAGGGAAACATTGCCTATGGACTGAGCGGGCTCTCCGTACAGGAGAAGCAGGCTCGCGTCAGCGAGGCGCTCTCCTTGTTGCAGATCAAACAACTCGCACAGCAGAAGCCGACTCAGCTCTCTGGCGGACAGCAGCAGCGCGTCGCCTTGGCCCGTGCGATCGCTAGACGGCCGCAACTGTTGCTGCTCGACGAGCCACTGTCGGCACTCGATGCACCGACCAGAACCAAACTCTGCGAAGACCTGCGGATGTTGCTGACGAGGCTGGCGATCCCCTCCGTCGTCGTTACGCATGACTGGACAGAGGCCCTTGCGCTCGGCGACCAGATGGCCGTGATTGATGAGGGGCACGTTCTTCAGACCGGCAAGCCACAAGAGGTCTTCAGCCAACCCATCAATGCCGATGTGGCCCGTGTCGTCGGTATCGAAACTGTTGTCCACGGACGTATCAGGGAGATACGAGATGAGTTGGCAACGGTCCAGGTTGGTCCAGTGCCTGTCATCGCCGTGGCTTCGCCGGGACTTGAGTCCGATGTCTTTGTCTGCATACGAGCCGAAGATGTCACACTGGAATTAGCCGGTTCCAGCGAAACGAGTGCCAGAAATCATCTGAGAGGGACGGTCCAGACCGTCACCTCACTCGGCGCACTTGTACAGGTCACCATCAACTGCGGATTTCTTCTTACAGCGCTGGTCACACGATCTGCACACAGCGAACTGCGGCTGGCTATCAACAGCGACGTGCGGGCTGCCTTCAAAGCAGGCTCGGTGCATCTCATTCCACGCCGATAAAGCATCTTCCACTTCAGGCTGGTCACCTCTCCCCAGTTTCTGTGAATAAACCTGTGCGCAACTCTCCTCGCGATGTGTGAACCTGAGAAATGCGCCGTGTAAGACCTTTTTGCCCACTTTTTAATCATTGTATGATAGCGAAAGCATAGGCACTATATCTTGTAGATTTTGATCCATTTCCAGGAAAAATCATGAAAGAGCTTGTTAGTTCAATGCTCTAACCCTGTTTGCCCGCTCCCAGCTGATCAATGTTCTTCCAGTAGGAAAGTTATACACAGGCGCTTCACAAATATCCCAACTATCCACTTGACTAGAGAGCATAGGAATGTTACCAATGGATACACGATGAGATCGAGAGACCTAAAAGATATTCGAGAAGAACTAGGCCTTACGCAGCAACAACTTGCCGAGGCCTTACACACAACTCGGGTGTCTGTAGCGCGTTATGAAGCCGGCATGCGACGGATTCCCGGTGTCGTCTCGGTGGTGCTGAATCAATTACGACGTAAGACGGCC
>JACRQB010000144.1 GCA_016222925.1 Nitrospirota bacterium
GAGAAGTTCGTCCGACTGAGCCTCGAGCGCCTCCGCCATGGCAAGGAGTGCTTGATCCTTGGTGGCGGTCGGTAGAGACGCCAATCTCCTCGATGCCTGTTTGGCCTTGGAGACCAGCTCCAAGACATACTCCAACACGGGCAACGGCTTGGACTCGTCGATGTTCTGATCTGGGGCGGTCTTGCCTAGAACTTCCACGCTACGCACCAATGATCCAACCACTCGGAATGAGTGGTGACAATACCGTGTGGGTGAGAGACGGGTCAAGAGTCTCCATCATGCGTGGTGCGTGGAATCCTTATCAGGGGCAAGGTCTGGAGAACCGAGAGAGGCAAGCCAATCATACTCATTGCGTTGCCTGAACATCCACCTCGTCCTGGACCCTCGATTCATCTGGTGAACTCAGTTCCTCTGGAACGATCGGCTGTTCACGGATGGCCGGCTGTACAGGAGCCCTAGACGGCATAGCGACAGGCCCAGCCACCGCCACCATAGACGGGATTCGGATATTGAAATACCCAATCGTAGTGGGTCGGCTTTCCCTCAAAATGGCGCACTGCGAGCGGGAAATTACCCTGCTTGATCGGTTTCTGCCGGCTCTTGCTTCTGACTCCCATGATGCCTCCCGTGGGGGCCCTCAGCAATTCCCACTCACCGCGTCCCACCGGATCAAGGTAAACCTTCCTGAGAAATGGTTTGGGCGGCCTCGTGAGTTCGGCGAGCGTTTGCGGGTACACTTCACCTGGTAAAACTCTTCCCGCCTTTGTACTGGCCGAATACAATGCGAGAGCCGTTTGAATTTCTATTCCCTTGGCCAGCAAATCCGTTTCGAGCTCTCGTTGAACCATCGTCTTCCACTGCCGAGCGGCCACCGTCATGGCAAGCCCCATAAGAGTAATCGCAATCATTACCATGAGGTACGAGAACCCTGTTTCTTGCCGCCTCAACGATGCCAAGAGCTTCCTCATTCACCATCACTCCTGGTCCGTTGATTGTTCCAGCGATTTTTCCGACAGCGACACCGTTTGATCCACATGAGTACCGGTATCTCGGATTGTCACGCTTTCAGAGTTGATCGCCTTGAGGATCAGGTGGTCGTCGACACGATCACCGACCTTGAGCACCAGCACCTCATCGTCCTTCTTGAGTACCGCAATATCCTTATTTGCACGGCGCCCCTCACCCACACGAAGAAAGCCCAGGTATTGATACTGCTCCAATTCCAACTTCTCTTCTTGTTCTGTCGAGGTCTCGGCTGAAGACAAACCAGGCTGATTTACGGAAGCTGGATGATTTCCGGTGGTGAACGTGCCATCGGGACGGGGTATGAAAAAAATGTTGCGAGGCACTGTGAAGGTCGCCTGGCGTTGAAGACTCGCTGATGTAAACAGATGGAGCTTTACGTGCAAGCCTGTTCCCCCTGTTGCCGCACGCTGCCCTGCGGAGGGGTGACCTGCGATATTCGTGAGCGGAACGCGAACCGGCTCCTGCAGTAGCCGCCATTGCCACACCGCCAGTCCTGCCCACAGAAGGAGAAGCGAAGCGGCAAGAATCGTCTTCTTTTTCGCATCCATGGTTAGTGCGCTGGTCCCGACGAACTAGACTCCCCGGTCTCGCCGCGAAGATACGTCGCAATCTTGATATTGAACGTCAACGATGCGTCCTGTAAGCCTCCGGATCGAGCCAGCTCAAGATCCTCGATAAACACCAACTCTTCCGCCGTCTCGAGACCGTAGATGAATCGGCGAAGATCCTCGTATCGCCCAGTCATCGGCCCCTGTAACAGCCCCTTGCTCGTATTCGCAATGAGAGTGGGCTCCGTCTTATAGGACAACCCCGGCAAGGTGACTCGGTCACGCTTCGCTTCATCTGAAATCCCCAGCGCGAGCGGAGTAAAGTCGCGTTCGGCGGGGAGCACCGCCCAGACTCGGCTCAAGTCTTGTTTCGCCTTTCTTGCTTCTCGGTGATACATCAATGCCTGTCGGGTCGCAGCCCATTCGTTCTCCAAGCGCTCTCGGCTCGCTTGAGCACTTGCCACACCGAGGTCATGGACGAGGAGCAGCATAAAAAGAAGACCCAGCGCGATTCCCACCCATGGGAACAAGGGTGCAAAGGGATGCTGCCAGAGAAAGAGCAGTCGATCTTTCATCACTCAAGTTCCTTCGCGCTGGTATTGTACCGTGACATCGAACTCCACCAACCCGTTCTGCCCGACACGATGCTGCGCCAAGATTGGGTCTTTAAATGTCGCGTGATTTTGAAGCCCGACGGTAAAGGCAGTGATATCCTCAAGGGCCACGGCAGTTCCCGTGAGTCGAACCGTCATGCCGGCTTGATCAAGTCGAACACTGCTGAGCGCAAGGCGTGGAGGGATCGTTTGCTCCAATTCAGTCAGGAACTTGGTCCACGAAAACGTTCTTTTTTCAAGCAGCAGGTTCGCCAACTCGACCTCAGAAGGCAGTCTCTTTAACGCCTCTGCAGACAAATCAATACCTTCACGCCGGGCCTCTGCCATTAAGTCGAGATCCTGTTGCCGTACTCGATCCAGTTCTGCCTGGATGGTTAACGATTCTTGATACGTGAGGATCACGTGCCCGAGGTTCCAACAAATCCCGACCACAAGGAGGACGCAGCTGGAGATCAGGAGCCATCGAAGCGGAACGACCGCCGGTCGATAACGGCGGCTCAGGTTTATCTGGAACTGTTCATCGGCGCCGCAGCGCAATAGCCTTAACTTGAGTGGTTCGAAGAACCTCGCGACGACGGAACTCGTGATCGCCATGCTAGAGCACCCCAGCCATCGCGGCCAACGATGTCATCCCTCGATCGCTTCCTGTGGCCATTCGACCAAGGGCCTCGACCGATTCCCAACCTAGCTGTTCAACGGACAGGTGGAGCTCGGTCTCAATTAATTTTTGAAAGGCCGCAATGTCCCCATCCACACAAATCACGGCTTCCTTAACGACCACTGCAGGATGTTGTTGTTGACAGACCTCCAACGAGACGCAACATTCCTCAAGCGTCTTGTTCAGCATGTCGGTCTTCCTTAACTCTTCAGTCGCTTCGGCCCCCAGACGCTTGCATCGGTAGGACAATAACCGTCCTCGTTGATAAATCATGGTCGTCAGGGCTCGATCCGATACATTGACCCACAGACAGTTTCGGCTTCGCCAATGAGAGCCACTCGATACCCTTCTCCATAGATCAAAGATCCGTAGGCTCGTGACCCCCACTTCTTGGGGAATCAACCCGACAGATTCACACAGAGCCTCATACTGCTTCAGCACCGATTCCTGGACCGCCACCGCCAGCACAGTATGGGCTGGTCCTTTCCCTCGTTCAGGCAGCAACACCGCAATCCGTTGAGGAAGACCAGAAAGCATTGCTCCCCCGACGGCCGGGTGAAGCGAGTCTGGATTGGTCAGGGCGCGAATACGATTGGCCAATGCCGAAGGATTGGGTACGTTTTCCTCAGTCGGAGAGGGTCTGATCATGCCTTCGGAAAGCGGAGACATAACGCACTTGTGTTGACGTTGTCCACGCCAGTTTCGCTCGGTTTCGGCCCACGCGATCGAATCAGCTCCGAACTTCAAGCACCGCTGTGGTCGGCTACTAGCCCATTCCCACATAACATTACCCTTCCTCACTGAACGTCACCCGATTGATCTCTCGCAACGACGTCTCGCCATTCAATACTTTTTTCAACGCCGACTGTCGCAGCGTAATCATTCCATCGGTCACGGCCCGATACCGAATTTCTGAGAGTGGCCGCTCGGCATGAATCATTTCTTTTATTTCATCCGTCAGATCGAGAAACTCCGTGATGCATTTTCTTCCTCGGTACCCAGTCCCATGACATTGCGGGCACCCCTTTGCTTCGTGGAACAGCGTCTCCTTGTATTGCTCATAGTCCAACCCTGATTCCTCAATAAGGGCCTGCTGGGCTTTGACTAGAGTCCGACACGATGAGCACAGGATTCGGACAAGCCGTTGCGCCAATACACAGTTGAGAGCAGCCAGAAAATTATAGGCGTCGATCCCCATCGATGCGAACCGCCCGATGACGTCGAACACATTATTCGCATGCACCGTCGTCAGCACAAGATGGCCGGTCAGGGCCGATTGGATCGCGATCTGCGCTGTCTCGGCGTCTCGAATCTCTCCGACCATAATCTTGTCCGGATCATGGCGGAGTATGGACCGAAGGCCGCGCGCAAACGTGACGCCTTTCTTTTCATTGACAGGAATCTGCACCACTCCCGAGAGTTGGTATTCAACGGGATCTTCGATCGTAATCAGCTTGTCTTCGAGCGTGTTCATCTCCGATATCGCGGCGTACAGCGTTGTCGTCTTTCCGCTTCCTGTTGGCCCCGTAACCAACACCATGCCATAGGGACGAGTAATCGCTTTCCGGAATCGCTTTAGATCTTCCGGATTAAAACCGATCTGTTCGAGTTTCAAGTCCGACACTCCCGTCGCAATCGAGTCCCGATCCAATATTCTGATCACGACCGACTCACCGAAGACGCTGGGTAGAATGGAGACACGAAAATCAACAGTCTTCCGATCCAGCCTCATACGAAAGCTTCCATCCTGAGGCACCCGACGCTCGGCAATATCAAGCTCCGACATGACCTTCAAGCGAGACACCAAAGGGGCATGCAATCGAATATCCAGCGGCTCCATGGCCGGAATCAGGATGCCATCGACACGAAGTTTGACCTGGGTCGCTCGATCTGCGGCTTCGATATGGATGTCACTGGCTCGGCGCTGCATCGCGCTCAGAAGGATGGAGTCCAGCAGCTTCACGGCCGGACTCTGCTCTTCCCCCGCATGATCGAGAGTCAGAATCTCCCCATCTTGATCATCTTCTTTGACCAGCACCGATCGGTACTCCACTTCCAACTCACGGAGGGCTTGACGCGAGCCGGCGCCACGGTCCAGCGCAGAAAGGATCGCGCTCTTGGGACTGACGATCAGCTCGAGTGGCTTCCCGATCAAGAGCTCCAATTCGTCGAGTCTCAGCACATTTTGAGGATCAGCAATGGCAATGGTCAGCACGCCGTCCCGTTCGGCAATCGGGATGAACGGAAATCGCTGCATCAGCTTGACGGAAATCGTCTCGTAGTAGCGGGAATCGACTTGAAACTCTTTCAGCGGATCATAGGGAAGACTGTACTGAACAGCCAGAGCTTGAGCCAATTGATCCTCCGAGAGGAGTCCTTCGCTGATCAGCATTTGTCCTAAGGCGGCAGGCACACCTTTAAATCGGCGTAGGACATCCTCGACCGTGCCCGTTGTGAGCATTCCCTGGTCGACCAAGATCTCGGTAAGAGATATTCTCGTAAGGCTACGCAGCATACGCAACCTGTCTCATCAGGGTATGCTTATTATCCTGAGATCCCACGTCTCTCCTCATCTAGCCGCCGACGGTCCCGGCCATCTGAAATACCGGTAGATACATCACAATGACGATCCCGCCGACTAGTACTCCCATCACAAGCAACAGAGCCGGCTCGATCCACGTGGTAAGTTGCGTCAACCTCGTATCGAGGTCAGCCTCATAAAACTCTGCGACGTCTCGTAGCATCGTATCAAGAGAACCCGTTTCCTCCCCGACCGATAACATTTCAATCGCCAGTCTCGGGAGCACCCTGGGACGATCCAACGCACCAGCTAATGTGGCTCCCTCCCGAATCTCGCTGACGGCTCCAATCATTTCTTGTGCAATCCATCGGTTTGAAACGGCTCCTCGTGCCCCTTGCAAGGCATCAACAAGCGGGGTTCCTCCAGCCAGAATAGTTCCGAGTGTTCGCGTCAGTTGCACAGTATTGTGCTTGACGGCAATCTGACCCACGAGCGGGAGTTTCAGCACAAGACGATCGATTGCCAGTTTCCCAGCTGAGGTGGCATAGTAGGCATGCGCTCCAATCATGAGGCCAATTAGGACGACGGCTGCGGGCAATAACCGTGATTCAGCATGTGTGACGACATCGAGCAAAACCTGAGTTGACCAGGGTAAGGTCTTCGCTGACTCTCCATAGACCGACACGAAAGTCGGCATGACATAGGTCAATAGAAAACCAACCACGGCAAGACCGATACCGATGAGAACAATAGGATAGGAGATCGCCTTTTTTACTTTCTGACGAAGTCCAACCATCAGCTTCAGATACGCAACGTACCGCTGCAGTACCTCTGGCAGATTGCCTGATTGCTCTCCTGCTTTCACTGTGGCGACATAGAGTTCCGGGAAATAGCGTGAATGTTTAGCCAATGCTTCAGAGGCAGAGGCCCCGCCTCGAATGTTTTCCCGTACGTCGCGTAGAGCCCGTTGAAATCCAGCATGGCCGGCTCGTTCGATGAGAAGATCCCAGATGCGCAAAATGGGCAATCCAGACTTGACCAGAGCCATCAATTCTTGATTGAAAACCAAGAACTGCTCCAGCGGAAGCTTTCCCCATGACCATGACGGCTCCGTCTTGACTGATGCGGCTCCTCGAGAGTGAAGATTGAAAACCAGCAACCCTTGCGACTCGAGTTTGGCACGAACCAATGATTCATTGTCTCCTTCTACATGCCCATACATGGTGGACCCATCAGGCCGCGCGACTCGATACGCAAATACTGCCATAGATATAGACCTTCACGCCTTGCCAATTAGTCCATCGTGCGCTACTACATTCGTTCGTGCTCAGACTCATCAGCAGACGGCTCTGTCAACCAAAGGGTCTGGCCCACTTGAATACGGTCACCAGAGAGCGCGTTGAGAACCATGAGGTGGCTGACAGACGTGTGATATCGGCGTGCGATACGCCATAACGTGTCCCCAGACTTGACTACCACGTGTAGACGAAGGGGCACAGTTGCCGACTGAGAAACCACCGGTACTTTGCCGACTGAAGAAGCTCCCGACACCTGGATCGCCGCACCTGAGACAACCTGGGTGCCTTCATCATGAATAGCCCGTAGGTCGTTCTGCTGATGGACGATCGTCGAGGGATCCGGTTGCGCGTCTCTTGGAGAAACCATTGCTGCAGGAGAGATTTCTCCCCTCACCTGTTTCTCGACTTTCGAGAGTTGCCTTTGAAGCTGCTTCAGTTGATTCTGTAGCGCGGCTCTGGTCCGCCCTACCTGTTCCCGTTCGGAGCGCGAGCTAGCCAGTTCTTCCCGCTGAAGGTCGATCACATGGCGAGCTTCCGTCAATCGACGCTCCGCCTCTTGAATACGGCCTTCAAGCTGAGCCCTGGCAATCTGCACCTCGGCCAATTCTTGACCCCGTGCGTCGACCTCTACTCTCAACTCGTCAACCATTCGCTGGGCATCTCGCAATGAGGTTTTGAGGGTATCCACCGTGAGCTGGAGATCCGACATCTCCGGCTCTATGATGATGTCTTCGAGCGAACTACAGGCCGACATTCCAAACAGAAGGATTCCGATGGATGTGCTCCTCCATTTCCCCTTCACTCGAACCCCTTTGAGCCCAGAGCAGAATCTACTCCGAGCCAATTTCACGAGCCTGTTCACCATTGGTTATAGGGAGTCCCGTTTGTCCCAACCAGATCCGACCCTGAATACACATCAAAGATACCACCCTCTGTCGGTTCGATGATCTGTTGCCAAGAGCTCGGCGAGTTCGTAAAGGGGTCTTTGGGGAGAGTCCGTAGATACCCAACCGAGACCAGACCATCCAAGGACTGAGGGTACTTCCCTTTATCCGCGCGGTGATGGTCCAACAACTCGCGCAGCGTAAAAAGGTCTTGTCGCAATACCGTCTCCCTGGATTTGGTCAATGATGACTGATAGGACGGAACGGCGATCGTGGCCAAAATGCCAACAATGGACACGACGATCATGAGTTCAATCAGTGTAAACCCATTCGCATTCCAGCCGCCCATCTTACCAATCCTGATACTTGGTCCCATCGAGCGCAGACTCCTCGCTTTGCGTCATCACATCGTAGACATCTTCACCGCACCAACTAGACGGCTTCGGGCGATCCTTATAACAACGCAGAACCCAATCGGATTTGCCCGTGAGCGGGTCGATCGGCATCGCCCTCAAATAGCGCCTCACCGTGGTGCCTCGAACCGTTGCCTCTTGTCCCGTCAGTTTTACACCTAACAGAGCATCACTCCAGCTTGAACATATCGATCGCACCGCGAATAGTCCGAAGATGCTGACGCAGCTCGATCTCTTGGGCCCGTTTCGTCGATATTTTGCTCAGAGGCATGGCAACCGAGACTAAGATCGCAATGATCGCCATCGTGACGAGAACCTCAATGAGTGTGAGGCCATCCTCCCTCACCGCACTCGCACCACCCCTCTCCCAACCACTTCTGGCGATACCTGTGCCGCGCCGCTTGCATCCATCAGCTCAACGCGAATCGGCGATACCCCTGGGGCCTTTGCCACGAAGATGACATTCATAGTTCGTGGCGAACGCTGAGCCGAGCGAGTGAAGTGGAACGTGATGGCTCTTGCCTGTCCGACACTGTCCACCGTTGTGGTCTCGCCCAAATTGGTCAACTCCGCATTATCGAGTCGATTGAATTGCAGAATCTCGGGATCATAGTCCAGTTTGAATGAGTGCTCGCCCGATGCACTGACTCGCCCATCCACGACAGAAAGCCGTATTTCTTTACCGGATTGAACAACCGAGTCTTCCGGCTTGATCACCAATTGAGGACCAGGCGTTGCCTGCTGAGCCAATGATCGGACCATGTTTGTCTGTCCTGCGTCCTTCGCCAGAGCTCCACCGTGAGTGGCCATCTTCCCGTACTCACCTCCCACCAATGCTGATACTTTTCTAGAGGGACTGGAAAAGACGGGGCTGGTCGCATAGTTGAATTCAGTGCCAGACCAAAAAGCTTGGTTGCTCGAGCCAGTAGGAAGCGCGGGTTGCGCAATGCGCGGAGTGATAGTCAGAATGACTTCCGTCGTCACTCGTTCCGTTTTGAAAGAGCTCAACAGTTTTCCAATCAACGGCCAATCCCCAATCCATGGCATGGTAACGCGTGTTCGTCGATCCTCCTCTTGAATCAACCCGCCGAGGACCACCGTTTCTCCATCCCTCATATTCAACGTCGTTTCGGCAGACCGGTTACCAAATTTGAATTGCTGAATGGGTGGAGAAGCCTGTAGCGTAACCTGATCTCCAACTCGAATCACCTCCACCTTCATTTTCAATGACAACTCATTGCCTAATCGGATTGAAGGTTCGACAGTCAGCTTGACGCCCGTATCCCGAAACTCGATCGACGTAACGGTTGAGGTAGTCGGTACGGCTCCCGTGGCCGCCTGCCCAGGTAAGACATTGGTGGTGGAGAGAAGAATCGGCTGTTTATCTCCGATATTAATCTCTGCCTTCTTATTGTTCATCACACGAACCTTGGGTGAAGCAAGTGTCTTCGCCTCTGACTGCTGTTTAAAAAAATCCAGCAACACAGTTGTCGGCAGTTTAAAGAGATAGTTGCTTGGCCCCAGATCGGTCAGTTGGCGGTAGGTCATCTGCACGGCCTCTGCAGCCAAGGTTCCGGTAAAGCCGGAAGCAATCAGTCCAGCACCGGCTTGTTTCGGATAGTTCAGCCCATACGTTTGATTCTTCGTTCGATTGACCTCCAACACCTCAAGATCAAAAAGGACCTCAGGTTCCTGGCGATCATTGGCCTGGATAATCCTTTCGGCAAGTTCCAGTTTCTCCGGCTGATCGCGAATGATAATGGCATTGAGTTGTTCATTCGCATGCATCCGCTTTGAATCCAACATGCTCTTAAGTAAGAGCACCATGTCTTTGGCCTTCGCCGTCGAAAGATAGAACGTCCGAATCATCAGATCTTGATACTGCTCCTGCTTCTGTTTGGTATCGGGACTGACAATCAAGACAGCCGGAGATATTTGGCGAGAAAACAAACTATTACTATTGAGAATTAGGTGCAGCGCTTCCTCAAAAGGGGTGTCCTGAATCGAAATGGAAATGGGGTCGTTCCGGACGTCCTTGTCGAACACCAACGTAAATCCGCCGACCTTCGCCACACCCTCCAAGACTTCCTTAATGCCAGCGTTTTTGAATTTCAGCGTCACAGGCTGTCTCGAACGTTCGTCTCTTGCGAACCCTTGCTGAACTTCAGTAAGCCGCGTGATGTTCTCCAGCGCCTCTTGGTATGTTGGGTCGAGCTCCGCAGCCCTCGCAAAACCACTCATCGCCTCCTCGACTCGGCCAAGTTGAGCCAGCCGTTCCGCCTCGCGGTACTGCGACCGGGATTCTTTCACGCGAGTGGCTTGCATGAAACCCGCTTGGTAATCGGTGCTGGAAGGGTTGATGGCCAGAGCTCGCTTGAACTCTTCAAGGGCAAGATCGATTTGCTTCTCCTTCAGCAACGTCCGAGCCCGCTCGGCATACGTCGCCGCAGCGCGCTCGCGAGCTAACCCGTACTTACCCTGTAGGGAAGGATTGAATGGATCGTCTTTTAATGCCTGTTTGTAGGCGAGGACCGCTTCTTCCCAACGTTCTGCAGCCAAATGCAGATCTCCCCGCTTAACGTCAGGAGAAACAAACAAGGCGCAACCAGACATCCCAAGGATTCCCAGAACCAGGATGCTTTCTATCATTTGACTATGAAGACACGCCTTCAGCTGACGAGCCACAATATATCTTTCCTATGGATATAGGCATTACCGTATGGCCTGGAAGCATAGTCCATGCCAGCCATCAATTTTCTTATACTACAGATCAAGACAGGCTCAAAGGAAAAGCCTATAAGGTGAAAGAGCGACGTCTGTCCAGAAAACAGAGGGGGCGTCGGAACATCGGACAGTGTGATACGTGGGAGCCTGGCTTCACGAAAGCCACCAGGTGGTGGTGAACCAAAGGAGCGAGGCGATGAAGAGAACGAGACGGAATCACGGAGCGACGTTCAAGGCGCAGGTGGCCTTGGCCGCCGTCAAAGGCGACAAGACGCTCGCCGAACTGGCTGAGCAATTCAGCGGCCATCCCACCCAGATCACCGAATGGAAGCAGCAACTGCTGACTCGGGCTGCAGACGTGTTTGGCGGGACGAAGGCGCCATCAGAGACGCCAGATCTCAAGACGCTGCACGCGAAGATCGGGCAACTGGCGCTGGAGAACAATTTTTTAGCTGGGGTGCTCAGCAAGGCCGGCTTGCGGAGCGCAAAGCCATGATCAATCGCACGCATCTCTTGCCGGTCGTCCGGCAATGTCAGCTCCTTGGGCTGTCTCGGTCGACGGCCTACTATCACCCAAGGCCGGTCTCCGACAGGGCGCTGGCCCTGATGCGTCGGATCGACGAACTGCATGTGCTGTATCCGTTTGCCGGAGCCCGAATGCTGCGTGATCTCTTGCGGCAGGCGGGCCACGCTATTGGACGGCGACAGGTGGCCACGCTGATGCGACGGATGGGGATTGAGGCAGTGTATCGCAAGCCGCACCTCAGCCAGCGGCATCCAGCCCACACCATCTATCCCTCTCTCCTCCGTGACCTCACGATCAGTTGTCCCAATCATGTCTGGGCGGCTGCTATCACCTACATTCCGATGGCACGGGGCTTCGTCTATCTATTCGTGGTGCTCGACTGGGCCAGTCGTCGAGTGCTGACCTGGCGGCTCTCCAATACATTGACCACGGACTTCTGCCTCGAGGCCGTGCGAGAGGCGATCACGCAGTATGGTGGTCCCAAGATCTTCAATACCGATCAGGGGTGTCAGTTCACCAGCCGTGAATTCACAGGCTTACTGAAAGACCACGGCATCAAGATGATGCATGGATGGCCGTGGTAGCTGGCGGGACAATGTGTTGGTCGAACGCCTGTGGCGGAGCCTCAAATATGAAGAAGTGTATCTACGTGCCTACGAGACCGTGAGCGCCGCGAGCGAGGGCGTGGCGCGCTATCTCACGTTCTATAACCAGCAGCGCCCCCATCGGGCGCTTGACGGGCGCACACCCGATCGCGTGTACTGGGAAAATCGGCCCGCACAGCCTGCCGCTGTGTAGGCCTTAACCGCCAGGCGCCACTTATGAACAGGCAGAACCTGTCCAATCAAGCGGAGCCACCTCTAAGGTCAGGCGCCGGACGGCCTCCGGAAGTGTCAACTGCTGCTCCAGGACCAGCTGCACGGCTTGCTCCTGGAACTCCTTCGTATATTGCTGTCGCGGTACTTGTTCCATCCCACACCTCCCGACCTCAGATTGTAGGCTGAAAGCGTCCACTTTTTCGAGCTTACCTCACCCCGTATTTGGGCCTTGAGTTAGAACTCAAGCATCAAAGAATGAGTCCTGACCCTAGAATTCAAGTCGAGATCAAAGCAAATCTTGTATTTGGCTAAAAGCAGGTTGTCCTTCCGCTTGACAGCCAAGCGATGTTCACAACCGCCAGTATCGTATCGACGCAGGAATGTGACTAGGTTCGAGAATGCTTTTGACGTCGATCACGACGGCTTGTTTCTGATTGCGAAGAGGCTTGAGGAGATCTTCGATGCTCATATCGGAAAACTTCTTGTGTGCAACGGCAACGACTAATCCATCAAGTTCTTTCATCTTTCCCCATTCGACGAGGTGAATGCCGTACTCTGCCACGGCTTCTTCACTTTCGGCAATTGGATCATGCACGAGTACCTCGATCCCATACTCACGAAGTTCGGAGATGATGTCGGGCACTTTGCTGTTACGGAGATCTGGCACGTTTTCCTTAAACGTCAAGCCGAGCACTCCTACCCTGAGTTCATTAGCAGGGCGCGACATGTGGCTGAGTAGTTTCATAGTGTGTTCCGCCACAAACTTTCCCATGCCGTTGTTGATGCGGCGGCCTGAGAGAATCACTTGTGGATGATAGCCCACTGATTCTGCCTTTGAAGTCAAATAGTAAGGATCCACTCCGATACAATGGCCACCGACAAGACCAGGAGAGAACTTGAGGAAGTTCCACTTCGTCCCCGCAGCTTCAAGGACAGATTTAGTATCTATTCCCAGTCGGTGGAAAATCAAAGCGAGCTCGTTCATCAATGCGATATTCAAGTCTCGTTGAGTATTTTCGATAACCTTGGCTGCCTCCGCTACCTTGATGCTTGATGCTCGATAAACACCTGCCTTCACAACTAATGCATATGTGTCCGCCACGATGTCCAAAGATTCAGGGTCCTGTGCCGATACGACCTTGATAATCTTTTCGAGCGTATGTTCCCTATCTCCAGGATTTATTCGCTCCGGCGAGTACCCTAATTTGAAATCTACACCCGCCTTCATTCCGGAGGTTCTTTCCAATATTGGCAGGCAAACCTCTTCGGTCGCACCCGGGTAAACCGTCGATTCATAGACCACGATGGTACCGGGAGACAGGTTCTGCCCAATCAGCTCTGAGGATTTTTGCAAGGCGGTAAGATCCGGCTGCAATGCTTCATTGATAGGAGTCGGAACGGCAACAATAATGAACTTGGCTGCTTTGAGGTCTGGCGGCTCCGATGTATATCTGATTTGAGTAGCGGCCAGATCATTTTGTGACACTTCCCCTGTACGATCGATTCCCTTTCGTAATTCTTCAATTTTCTTTTTATTAATGTCAAAGCCAATCACAGGAGCAATCTTCCCAAATGCCACGGCAATCGGAAGGCCCACGTAACCTAAGCCCACAACGGCAATCGAACGCGCTTCTTGCTTATTCATACTGCCCCCTCCTGAGTAACGAATGATACAAATGACGCCAACAATGGCAGAAGACGCCGTGGTCGTCAAGGAAAGGCTATGCTTTGCCGAACTGGTCTGTTTACGGTACTACGTGTATTTACCACGGAGACTATAAAAGTGTGGGCGTGTAACTTCTCCAAAAGTATATTTCTTCACGCAAGGCAAGAGATCTCCGCACGCACATGTTTACTAAGTAGATACAGCATGAGGTACTTCAATATCAACAAGCGCAAACATATACTATCACTTTATGTGTACATCTAATGAATACGAAAGCTTTCCCTGCGCATCCAGGACGCCCTTCTTCCAAACGCTCTCTTGAAGGAGGGTTTTCAGTAAAAGCCATAAAAAAACCTCTTCATTTGAGCCTGCACTGGTTGAAACTGTTTCCCTGCCTGGGAAGGGCACCTAACTTGCTCATTGCCTTGCGCAAACCTACAGGTCGTAGTGTCCGTTCAATGTCCGTTTATGGAGGACTTCGACAATGCGCCAGAAGATTCAGCGATTGTTGCTCTTCTCTGTCGGTATGAGCTCGCTTGTGCTCGTTTCTGAGCCGATGATTCCATCGATGCTGCCAGCACTAGCGGCGGCCGGTCAGGACACGGTTACGGTTCACCAGAACAACTCTCATGAGCAATCTCAGAACCCCGGCCAAATCGATGGGAAGGTGATTGCACAAAAGAACGAGCTGACCAGAGCAATTGCCCCATCACATCGTCTCATTGGGCGAACTCCATCACCGCAAACTTCAGTTGAAATAAGCAATGCTGCATCGTTGAAGCCTTCATTGTCGACTTCACCAGTTGCATCATTCGGAGCTGACGATTCTCAGCCAAGAGGTATGTCTTCGCAGTTTTCAGGACCCAGCATGACGACTCCTTCCTCGCAATTGGGAGGGTTCGGCGCTACTCCGACTGTACAGCCGACCTCCTCTCTCCTTGGGGCTACTGCCCAAACATCCCAAGCGGTGGCAGCCCCGCAGGCCAGTCCGATGCAAGCTCAACCGTCAACAGCTCCAATGCGCAGGCTTTTGTCCGAAATACCGGGACTGAAACAACTTGTTGCGCCGTCCATCGCCATTTCGTCTCCACCATCACTGAAGCCCGCTATCGGAGTGAGTTCCTCAAATTTTTCATTCAGCCTTCAGCAAGGAGACGGCAGCCCGGCAACGCAAACTCTTACCGTTACCAATATAGGCGGGGGAACACTAGACTGGAATGCGGTGTCTACCGCAGCGTGGTTGAATCTAAGTCCAGCCTCTGGCAAAGATGCTGGTACAATTGCGTTAACCGCCACCACCGGCTCACTCACCGCAGGGCCGTACACCGCTCTGATTACCGTCAGCGCGACCAACGCCACTCCTGTCTCCATCCCCGTCACCTTGACCGTGACCGCGCCTTCGCCAACCCTGACCGTCAGCCCAACCGCAGT
>JACRQB010000255.1 GCA_016222925.1 Nitrospirota bacterium
TTCCGACCGTTTGTCGCGGCCATAGAGCTGAATCGGCACCTCTTTCCAACCATCGGTCAACCCTAGCTGTCCCCATTGAGAAATGGCTGCGTTAGCCCCGCGTTTGCGCGTCGATGAGAACATGGCATCGACTTGGCCGAGAGTGAGACCGGGCAGTGGATTATCTTCGTGTACGTACAGCGCAACCGCATCGACAGCCACCGGTATCGCAGTCGGTTCATACCCATGCTGAGCAATGAATTCTTTCAATTCGGCCGCAGAGAGCTGATGCGGTGTGGCAAGTAGCTGAAAACTTGAGGCCCGGTCATCGATCATCATAACCTTACCAGTCTTGCTTAGCGGCGGCTGTAGAAACTCCGTGACCGCCTTCGGGCTTGCCTTTTTCACATCAATGGTGACCTTCGGCTGAAACCTCTGAAAATCCGTAGCGAGGCGATTGACGAGCGGGGACAACGCCTCTGAACTCTGAATTTTAAAAGCACCGGTGACCTGCTTCTTCGGACTATAATGGGCCAATGCTGACTTCGCGCTTCCAGCGGCAAACGGATCGTTCAGTTCAGCCGGCGATGGCTGAACAAAACATACAAGTTGAAGGATCGTGAGTAGAGCGAATTTGAGTGCAACTGTTCTCCAAAATCGTGGCATCTTTATTCCCTCCATCCCCTGAAATAAGTAGCTACAGCCGGTCTCTGTTGTACTAGGTCAGGATTTCGAGACGGTAACCGCTCTATTACAGAATTGTTAATTTTCTCTTCAGTGTCGGTGACGGTGTAGATACGGCGAGGTGACCAGAGAGTTGCAGACCTTTTACGACTTATTCACGACCTATTGTCGTAGCATGCCATCTCAAACCCCGACGACTTCAGAATCTCAGCGTTCAAGTTTAGCTACATATCTATGTGACTAGTGCGACATGACTGCTGGACCAACACAAGATGAGGACAATCACAGTGAGCCTCCTCTCTGGTCAATCGGCCTCGCGATGGTCATCATTTTGATTGCTCCTCTGGTTCTGTATTCTCTTGCACCTCCTGCACCCATCAGGGCAGGAGATACAGTATTCTCAGATGGAGAACAGCATGCCCGGATTCGCCGCATTGCGCCAGGCCAAGAGGCTGAGGACAATACCTGTTTGCTTGATCCAAACAGTCCTCTCATAGTGATTCACACACCCACTACCAATCCAGACGGCTCAATCATTGCTGATGTTCAAGGCAATCCCGCCGATGAATGGCCCTTTTGCCCTGTTCATACCGAGGTGATACTCAAACCCCATCAGGTATTCCAGAAGCCGGCGATCTTTGGGACGGTACGAGAGATCTTGGTTGGATGGTTCAGTCGATGAGCGAGAGGCCGTTACCCTTTTAGGCGCTGAGCAAATTGCTTTCGGAACTTCGCAACTTTTGGACCGACCACAAACTGGCAGTAACCCTGGAGTGGATTTCGAGCAAAGTATTCCTGATGATAAGACTCCGCCTCATACCACTGACCAGCTGGTACGACCTGCGTGACGATGGGCGCATCGTAGCGTCTTTCGGTCGTAAGAGATTTAATAAGATCCTCGGCAACCTGCTGCTGCTCCGGAGACATGTAGAAAATGGCTGACCGATATTGGGTGCCTGTATCGTTGCCTTGGCGATTGAGTGTGGTGGGGTCGTGAATGACGAAAAATATTTCGAGCAGCCCCTTATAGGTGATCACGCGGGGATCAAACGTAATACGCACGGCCTCGGCATGGCCGGTCTGCCCCCCACACACCGCTTCATAACTTGGGTGATCTAGGTTACCCCCGATATAACCAGACTCGACCGATTCCACCCCCCTGGCCTGGTCAAAGACAGCCTCAAGGCACCAAAAACAGCCGCCTGCAAGAATAGCGACTTCCTGCTGAGGTAAGATTGATTGCGATTCGATGCCCATTGTGTGATCGGTCGAGTGGATGACAAGATTCTTACTGCAGGCGAAGACCGACTACTCCTCATCTTCCTCAATATCCTCAATCCCTTCATAGCTCATTTCAGGGAAAGCCGCCGACGCCTTTTCACAGGCGGTTTCAATCATCTCTTCCGCATCTTCCGCCGAATCGGCATCGACCAAGAACTTCACGGTGATTGCATACCTCTGTTCCACCCCCAACTCCTTTCTCTATCCTCATGCCATGACTTTTCTATTGGGACTTCAGTCTTGCTGTACTTTCCGACAGTTACGGTAGCCATGTCAACCATGTTCAGGGTCACAATAGCGCCTGCACAACGCATACGACTACACTGTAGAACGAGAGAACGACGAGATCTCATCGATCAAATTTTCAGGAAATCCTTACAGGAGAGGAGGTGTGCACGCTGAAGCGACTAGAAGAGAAGTTACTCGTCCTGTTCAAGTTCGGAGAGTATCGTCTTGAGCTTCGCAAGCTCTTCTGGACTGATGCGCGAAAACGCGATCCCGAAAGTATTGCCATCGACCCAACGCACTGCCCCTCCTCTCGTTGTCCCGAGAAGGTGCTCCGAAACTGGGTGGTGAATCTCGGCTGGACCCGTCGGTCTTCTGGCCGGGGCTGCGCTGGAGCTTGTTCGGTACTTTCTGACTTAAAGAGCGACCTGAGTTTTTTCACTAAAGAAGTCCCTATCCCCATCACATGATTTATGGCAATCCAATAGATCCTTGCCGAATCTCAGTGGGAACCCAATCGATGAGAGACAAGGCACTCATCGGCGAGGCTCTACTTTTTAGTGGGAAGAAGCATGTGGCCGCGGCGATTCTGTTGATAGCAGGACTCATCCCGATCAAAACAAAAGGGGCGCTCTTTGCCGAAGGATACGATTGCCAACTGCTTGGGATTTACTCCAACTTCTGCCAGGTAGCTCCGAGCAGCCTTGGCGCGTTTGTCGCCCAACACTATGTTGTAATCGGTCGTGCCTCGCTCGTCACAGTGCCCTTCAATCTTCAGCCTGTGCCCGGACGGGTTCATTGAGGTCGAGTATCCGCCTTGCCCAAGTCGCTCCTCTGACGGATTGCGGGAGAACCCGTTCAATTCACCGCTGGGACCTCCTCTTGACATGTTTGGGAGCTTCGAACTCCCGCTTTCAGCGCCACCTTCACCGCCAGACTTGAGCCATTTCGTGTTACAGCCCTGGTTTGACAACAAAATTAATCCCATCGCCACCACCGCTCCGGACTTCGCAATTACTCTATTCATGCCCCTTCCCCTCCATATGACATCCCGATCCAGCGGCTCAATCGATTCAGTGGTAATTAATGTTGTAATGATGACCTTGCGTGAGGCTCGCCGGTTGCCTTCTGCACACAAAACAAATATAGCACCGCTGTTGAAAAGGGATGCTTTAGCAAGAGCCTAGCCGATGAATGACAGGATGCCTAATAAATTTAAATATTTGGCCGGGCGACGAGGAAAGATTGTCTGACTAGACAGAGGACTAAAATTGGGCCAGCAAGAAAACGAGAAACATGAGGAGGAGAAGAAAGAGGCCGATCAAGCGCCACTGGTAGCTTAAACGGACGGACCCCTCTCTTGCTCAGCGGGATCCTTTCCGATCAGACCAACGGATCGGTTGCAATACTGCTCCTAACCCAGCCATCGCACAGATAAACAGCAGCATGGCTAATGCAATCACGAGGAAAAATGCTGCTCTCATGTCGTGCAAAACGGGGATCATAGTACCTCCCTCTGCTTGCTCGATTCATTGACTGCGCCATCCGCATTCACAAACCCAGGGACTCGCCGGGTCCATCTTCTCAAGTGGTCTTCCACAACAGGGGCATTCTCTGGTCCAAGCACACCGCTTCTTCTGTTCAGAGTATACCGCTCCAAACGTTGCCCGTGTTCTATATCGGCTAAACCACGGCACGGGATAACCTCGTTTACGCATAGATGTCATGGTAGATGAAATTCCATCACGGTTCTATCCAGCTTTCGTGGAATGACCGGCGAAAATCGCCTAGTCCTAACTCATTGGAAATGTATGGAGATATGATCAATTGCCTGGCACATCCCAGCAAAAATTGAGGCTCCAACCCACTGATTCGACGTCTATCTAACTAAGCGATTCAGCCACCAAAATCGCACCTACTAGGAAGGTTACACAGGCAGATAAATAAAAAGCAAGGCGGGAATGACGCCCGCTACGACTATCGGGAACGTTACGGCTACCAGGAATGAACGGTGGGAAAATCGGCAGGCCAGCACGCTTCGCTCAGGACGGCACTCTGCTCAGGAGACGTGCTCCTGCAAATCTTGGAAGATTCGGGTCTTTCCTTCTCCTCATGTCTTGTCCAGGCCACGTTCTAAAACAGCGGCTTCTTCCCGCCGGCTTTGATGATGGCGTGGCGAAAGGCTTTCGAAAGGCTGTCTAAAGATGCCATATCACAGACGGGGATGTAGATTTCTCCCTTCCTTTCTGCAGGTTTGTCTTTGGGAGCGTGATCCTCATAGACAAGCTCCTCAAGGCTCGTGACGTCCAATTTACCGGTTTTTAGGTCATGCCGGGGTTTACCCGGTATCACAAGAGACGCC
>JACRQB010000229.1 GCA_016222925.1 Nitrospirota bacterium
CGATCCGGGCGGGATGTTGCGGTCACGCCGGATGGACCAAAGGGGCCACGGCAGATAGCGAAGCTGGGCGTGATCCAATTGGCCAAGGCGACTGGGCTCCCGGTTGTGCCGTTTGTCTTTGCCTGCTCAAAAAAAAACTCTTTGCGAGCTGGGATCGTTATATGGTCCCGTACCCGTTTTCCCGAGGGCTATTTCTCTACGGCAATCCGCTCTGGGTCTCGCGCGAAGCTGATGACGTCTCGCTTGAGGCGGCTCGGCTGGAACTTGAAACGGTCCTCAACCGACTGACTGAGCAGGCGGAACAAGATGTCATGCGTTAACCGTCACGTGCCGTCTCAGCGGCGAATGTTTCAGGTCGTTCAACGTGTGACGCTGGTCGAGTGACGGTCAGCGGTGTTTCCATGTGGAAGCTTCTCTATAACATCGGCCTTCTTCTCGCTGCCCCTGTGATCGTGGGTATCCTCCTCGCCAAGCCACGTTGCCGTCGTGGATTGCTGCAAAGGCTGGGTCTGGACGAAGGTCTGTCTGGTCTATTCGGTCTGTCTCGTCTCTCTCGTCGACCGGACAGACCAGATAAACCAGTCATCTGGATCCATGCGGTGTCGCTCGGTGAAGTGGTGGCGGCAGCGCCGCTCGTGAAGGCGCTGCACGCGCGCCATCCAGAGTGTCGCTACATCGTGACGACGGTGACCGAGACCGGACGTGAGGCGGTCGAACAACGGTTAGGGGGCATCGCCGAACATCGATACGCTCCGCTTGATTTTTCCTGGGCCGTGGCTGGTATGGTCCGGCGTCTGCAGCCGGTACTCTATGTGTTCGTTGAGACCGAACTATGGCCGAACCTCCTATGGACGTTACGAAAACAGGGTGTGCCCTCTGTCTTGGTGAATGGGCGCTTGTCTTCCCGGTCGTTTCGCCGTCAGGATCTACCCTGGATCCGTTCCTTCTATCGGTCTGTGCTTCAAGATCTGACGCTCTGTTTAATGCAATCTGAGAGAGATCGACAGCGTATTGTTGTGCTGGGGGCCGAGCCGTCGCGAGCTCATTTGCTGGCTTCGGCCTACCGACATATCGTGAAGACCTATCCCACAACCGTGTTGATGGTGGCGCCGCGCCATATCGAGCGAGCGGATCGAGTCGAAGCCGTGCTGCGAGAAGCCGGATTTGCCGTGCAGCGGAGGAGTCGGATTCGGGAGAAGCAATCTGGCCCGCGCGTGATCATTTTGGATACTAGAGGAGAGTTATCTCGCGCATATCGAGACGCTGTCGTGGCATTCGTCGGTGGGACTCTGGTTCCGGTGGGGGGGCACAATTTGTTGGAACCGGCTGTGTGGGCTACCCCCGTCATGTTTGGACCCTATACGGACCATTGCGCTGAGGTCGCGGCACTCCTATCAGAGGCTGGAGGGGGGCACCGTGTGATGGGAGTGGAGGACCTCGTGACCTCTCTTGAAGAATGGCTCGGTCAGCCTGAAACTCGACATCGGATGGGGCAGGTTGCAAGACAGGTGGTGTTGGACAATCAAGGCGCACTCACACGGAGTCTGGAGTTCATTGAGACCTGCCTCCGTGCGGCTCCGTCGTATTCCGACTCGTGTGTGGCAACGGGGCCGGGACCTCTTATGGTCAAACCCTGATAGGATGCTCAAAAAGGCCGCCAGCGGCGTTCTCGCATCGCTCGCCTCGCAAAGTCGGCGAAGCGGGCTCACAGAGGCTCAACGTAAGGAAGGCGATGGCAAGGTGCTTATCCGCTCGCACGTGATCGAAGCGAGCGGTTCAAGCGAAGCTTGGTATGTACCTCCTCGCCTCTTCGCTTGCTGCGGCCTTGCTGGGCAACATTTTTGAGCATCCTGAAGTGATTGTGATGTCAGCACCGAACCGAAACCTCTGCCCATATTTGTGGCACCAACTGACTGTTTCCGCAGCCTGCTAACATGGCGTTCTTGCTTCCTGGACAACCGGTTCGCAAAGGGCTGTACTGGGTTGCCGGGTTGTACGGCTTCATCATTCGGTGTCGGCTGTGGTGCTACCGCCAAGGTTGGCTTACGACCACACGGCTACCCTGTCGGGTCGTGAGTGTCGGTAATCTGACGGTCGGGGGGACGGGAAAAACTCCGATCGTCATTCTCCTGACGGAATGGCTGGTGGCCAAAGGGAAACGGGTGGCGATCTTGAGCCGAGGGTACAAGCGGACGAGTACGGCGCCACATCTATTGGTATCCGATGGATTGCGAATATTGGCCGGTCCATCGGAGGCCGGGGATGAGCCGTTTCTCATGGCGCAACGTTGTCCGCGCGCCGTTGTGGCGGTGGGAGCTGATCGGGTCGTGCTTGGTCGGTGGGTATTGGAACAGTATCCCGTCGACTGCATCGTGCTCGATGATGGCTTTCAGCATCGAGCCCTTCATCGCGACGTCGATTTGGTGTTGCTGGATGCCACCGATGCGGCAGGACTTGATGCGCTGCTTCCATCAGGAAGACTGCGGGAACCCTTAGAGGCGCTGGAACGAGCGAGTGCGGTGGTGATTACCCGGGCCGATTCGCGGCAAGACGTAGAAGCGGTTCAGCAGCGATTGCGTAAGATCGTGCGGCCGTCAAAGGACGTCATAGAGGTCGTATTTCGGCCGGAGTCTTTTTTCGCAATCGGCTCAGCGGAGCCGCAAGCTCTTGAATGGGGGCAGGGTAAACGGGCCTGGCTGGTAAGCGGGATCGGCAATAGTCCATCGTTCCGCCGATCGGTCGAATCCATCGGGGTTGAGATCCTTGGAGAGACAGTGTTTGAAGATCATCATCGCTACTGTGACGAAGAGATCAGACAGATCCGCGCCACTGTGCAGACCAATGGGAGCGAGATCGTCCTAACGACCGAGAAGGACGGCGGAAAACTGTCCCACTTTCTCCGGCCCAACGACCCCTGGTGGATGCTTCGACTGGGGACGGAAGTCGTGCGCGGAGAAGAGCGGTTGTATGGATTGATCGATGGGTTGTCAACCGATGAGACCGAACAGGTAGGAGTTCGTGCGTAGAGATCTGCCTCGGAACATCTTGGTGCGGGCGCCGAATTGGATCGGCGATGCCGTGATGTGCGAGCCGGCTATTCGCGGGCTGCGGTCACTGTTCCCGGAAGCGGAGATAACGATGCTTGCCAAGCGGGTCGTCGCCGAACTGTTCAGTGCTGCTCCGGAGCTGAGTCGAGTCGTGGTGTACGATGACAAGGGGTCTCATGCGGGGCTTTCTGGAAAATGGTCGCTTGCGGGTACGTTGCGGCGGCATGGCTTCGATCTGGCAGTGCTCTTTCAGAACGCCTTCGAGGCGGCATTTCTCGCGTGGCTTGCTGGTATTCCGCAGCGATATGGCTATGCAACTGATGGACGAGTCTTTTTTCTGACCACGCCTGTTGCCGTGCCGAGTCGTAGAGTTCATCAAGTCGAGTACTATTGGAACCTGTTGAAGCCTTTAGGGCTGTCTGGCGTGGCGTCGTCGCCGGCGCTGTGTGTGACAGCAGACGAGAGTCGTCAGTTGGATGTCAGGCTCGCTGGGGCCGAGGTCGGCGTGTCAGATATTGTGATTGGTATCAATCCAGGGTCGACCTACGGAAGCGCAAAGCGTTGGTTGCCTGAGCGATTCGCTGAAGTCGCACAGCGACTTGCGGGACGCATAGAGCAGGACGGGAATGCACAGGTGGTAGTGGTCATTCTGGGAGCAAGGGGAGAGGAGTCCTTGGGAAAGGACATCGCCGCTCGAATCAATAGGCGATCAGTGGTGCTGTCGGGTGCCACGACCATTCGTGAGTTGATGGCGGTGGTCAAGCGATGTCGCCTGCTCGTTACCAACGATACAGGGCCGATGCATATCGCTGCCGCATGCGGTGTGCCGGTCGTAGCGGTGTTTGGTCCTACGGATTCACAGACCACCGCACCCTATGGGCAAGAGCGGTCGATTGTGCGGGAAGCCGTAGACTGTGCGCCCTGCCTCCTTAGGGAATGCCCGATTGATCACCGTTGCATGACGCGCATCCCCGTTGACCGGGTGTATGAAGCGGCAGTGCAACAGCTGAGCGGTTTGTCTCGTGTATCTGGTCTATCTGATCGAAGAGGTCCATCTGGTCTTTCTGGCGAGGATCGGACTGGCCAGACAGACCGGACAGACAAGAGAGACCAGACAGACATTCTATCCGGCTACACCATCTTTCTCGATCGAGACGGAACACTCAATCCCGATCCCGGCTATATCAAGTCTCCCGATCAGTTTGAGTTGTTTCCCGGGGTGTCCGAGGC
>JACRQB010000145.1 GCA_016222925.1 Nitrospirota bacterium
AACGTACAGGCCTGCTGTTTTGCGTCGGCTGTCCGCTTCATCAGATCGTGTCCGATCCAATGACGATAGCTATCCAGCAACAGCTGACTCCACTCCACAATTCGTGGCTCATCCCACGGCGCCATGTTCACGAGCCTGGTGGTACCACGTCTTACGCGGTGAGGCAAGCTTCACCCGCCTAGGCAGGGGGCTCCAAGCTATGAGGCCATAGAGAACTGAGCTGGTGTCTTGGTGAATGAGACAGGCTTCGGCGAGGTGTCGCCGGAGACATAAAGAGGCGCACAGACACCTTGTCAAGACCATGGGACTTCTCTGTATAATAGGCTTTCGTTTAACGAAGTAGGAGCACAGATGGCGGGCAAGACGTTGTTCGATAAGATTTGGGATGCGCATGTCGTCCGGTCAGAACCAGACGGCACGACATTACTGTACATCGATCGACAGTTGGTTCATGAAGTGACCTCCCCTCAAGCCTTCGAAGGGTTAAAGCTTGCGGGACGTCGCCCACGACGACCTGCCGCAACCCTCGCTGTACCGGATCATAATGTCCCCACCACAGACCGGCGGCTGGGGATCGCCGATCGGGTGAGCGCCCTTCAGATTCAAACACTCGAAGACAACTGCAAGGAGGTCGGCATCACCCTTTTCAATATGAGCGACATCCGTCAGGGTATCGTTCATGTCATCGGCCCCGAACAGGGATTCACTCTCCCCGGCACAACAATCGTCTGTGGCGACTCCCACACATCCACCCATGGTGCGTTTGGTGCCCTGGCGTTCGGTATCGGGACGAGTGAGGTTGAGCACGTGTTAGCCACGCAATGTTTGGTGCAGAAACGGCCCCTGACAATGGAAATTCGCGTCGATGGAACGCTCTCCGACCGCTGTTCTGCCAAGGACATCATTCTTGCGATCATCGGGAAGATCGGCACGGCCGGAGGGACCGGCTATGTCATCGAATATACCGGCTCGGCGATTAAGGCCCTCAGCATGGAGGGTCGCATGACGCTCTGTAATATGTCGATCGAGGCCGGCGCCCGAGCAGGCATCGTGGCTCCCGATGAGAAGACGTTTGCCTACCTCAAGGGGCGACCGCTCGCTCCGAAGGGAGATCTTTTCGATCATGCAGTTCGCGCATGGCGAGAGCTCAAGACTGATACGGATGCCATGTATGATAAGACCGTAACCTTGGAGGCGGAACAGATCGCCCCGCAGGTCAGCTGGGGCACCAGTCCGGGTATGGTCGTAGGGGTGGACCAGAATGTTCCGGACCCACGAACCATGTCCGACGAAAACACGAGAAGTGCCACCGAGCGAGCATTAACCTACATGGGACTCATACCTAATATGCCGATTACCGACATCACGATCGACAAAGTTTTCATCGGCTCCTGTACAAACTCGCGGATCGAAGATCTTCGCCTCGCTGCCAGTTTCGCAAAGGGCAAAAAGGTCGCAAAGACCGTCCACGCGATGGTGGTTCCAGGATCAGGGCTTGTCAAGCAACAGGCGGAGGCAGAAGGGCTCGACCATGTCTTCCGCGAGGCAGGGTTCGAGTGGCGGGAAGCCGGCTGCAGCATGTGTCTCGCGATGAATGCCGATGTGCTGAAGCCCGGTGAGCGTTGTGCCTCGACGAGTAATCGGAATTTTGAGGGGCGCCAGGGAGCCGGAGGTCGCACCCACCTGGTGTCGCCGGCTATGGCCGTCGCCGCAGCAGTTGAAGGGCACTTTGTTGATATCCGACACTGGAGCTGACACCGTCATGGAACCTTTTACGACACTCACCGGGCTTGTTGCCCCCCTGGATCGCGTGAACGTCGACACCGATCAGGTGATTCCCAAGCAGTTTCTAAAGACGATCAAGCGCACGGGGCTACGCGAGGGTTTGTTTTTCGATTGGCGGAAACGAACCGACGGCTCTCCAGATCCGTCCTTCTTTTTAAACCAGCCACGGTATCAGGGCGCGGCAATCCTTGTAACCCGAGACAATTTCGGCTGTGGGTCTTCGCGTGAGCATGCGCCGTGGGCTCTACTGGATCAGGGATTTCGGTGCATCATTGCGCCGAGTTTTGCGGACATCTTCTACAACAACTGCTTTCAGAACGGCATTCTCCCAGTGGTGCTGAAATCGGAAGACGTGCTGTCCCTCATGAACGACACCCTCAGGATTGAGGGATACCAACTAACGGTCGATCTGGGCCGCCAAACAGTCACGACCCCGCAGGGAAATCCCTATCAGTTCGAAATCGACCCCTTCCGGAAGGATTGCCTCTATCGAGGGCTTGATTCGATCGGCCTCACACTCCGACATGAGCCTGAGATCACGGCCTATGAGTCTCGTCGAAAGACTGAGGCTCCTTGGTTGTTCAGCGACCTTCATTCGTAACTGAGGAGATACCGTGAAACTGTTTGTGACGCTGCTCTTCTTTATAGGCGCTGCCTACCTGACAGTCGTGTTCAACTGGACCTATTCGGATGGAAACCGGGCCGGTTACATTCAGAAATTTTCAACGAAGGGCTGGCTGTGTAAGAGCCATGAAGGAGAGTTGGCCATGACGACCGTACCGGGAACGGCGCCTGTTCTCTGGCAGTTTACGATCTCGGACGATAAAGTCGCCG
Source organism: Nitrospirota bacterium (assembly GCA_016222925.1). Lineage (GTDB taxonomy): Bacteria > Nitrospirota > Nitrospiria > Nitrospirales > Nitrospiraceae > Nitrospira_D. The sequence continues at coordinate 2,620 of JACRQB010000145.1, forward strand.
CGCAACTGTCAGAGGTCATGGGGAAACGGGTGATCTTGCATTACAAAGAGTATCGCTACATTCCCTCCACCTGCTTCGGAGACACCACCTATTTCGTAGATAAGGTGGAAATTCAAGAGTAGTCTTAGCTCCCCATCTACAATCTACAACCATTTCTTTCGACGGAACCCGATGAGCATGATGGCGGCAACAAGACCCATGATGCCGATCGCCATCGGGTAGCCCCACGGCCATTTCAACTCCGGCATATACTCGAAATTCATGCCGTAGATGCCCGCAATAAACGTGAGCGGCATAAAGATCGTGGTGATGACCGTCAAGACCCGCATGACGGCATTCAATCGATAGCTCACGCTCGACAGATAAATATCCAGACTGGCCGAGACCATTTCCCGCAAGGTCTCGATGGTGTCGACAATCTGAACCACATGATCATAGACATCACGGATAAAGATCTTTGTGGACTCATGCAGAAACGGACAGTCCGAGCGAGACAGACCGTTGATCGCTTCCCGGAGCGGCCAGACGGCACGGCGTACGAACAACAACTGCTGTTTCAGCCCATGAATGTCTTTGAGGATGTCCGGCTTGGGATCAGCCATCACCCGTTCTTGCAGCGACTCGATCCGCTCACCGAGCAGTTCGAGGACCTCGAAGTATTGGTCGACGATAGCGTCGATCAGTGCATAGAGCAGATAGTCTGAACCGTTTTGCCGAAGCCGCCCTTTGCCGCCTCTCAGACGGTCCCGCACCGTGTGAAAAACATCGCTGCCGTTTTCTTGGAATGAGAGCACGTAATTTCGTCCAAGGACGAAACTCACCTGTTCGACGACAATGTCCCCTCGCTCAGAGGTTGTCAGCATCTTCATCACGAGAAAGAAATAGGTCTCATAGTCATCGAGCTTAGGACGCTGGTCCGTGTTGGCGATGTCTTCCAGCAGAAGGGGATGAAGGCCAAAATGTTTCCCGAAGCCTTCCAACACGTCAACCTTATGAACCCCACCGACATTCACCCATGTGACGGTTTCGTCGGCAGGCAGTCGAAGCGCATTCAGGTCTGTGAGCACATGCTCCTCGCACCGTGCACCGGCATAATTGAACAGGGTCATGTTCACAGCTTCGGCCCGCTGTTCGCCGATGTGAACGAGCGTCCCTGGCGAGAGCCCTGTCTTCTTCGACCGTTTCTGGACCAGTTTCATCGTAACCTGCTTGTACGCAGATTCAACGGCCAGGTCAAGCGTGGTACACGCTCGGATCTTTTCATCTGACGCCAGG
>JACRQB010000230.1 GCA_016222925.1 Nitrospirota bacterium
AAGATCGGCAGGTGGATGTCCTCGATAGCCCGTGAGTAAGCGATAGCCCTTGATCGCTTGGACCATCTCCGCAGCATCTCGGTCGGTCAGTGGCGCCATACGAAACTGAAGGTCGCCAAGAACCTCAACATGAACCCCGCCGAGGCCGAACGCGATGAGCGGGCCGAAGAGCGGATCACGGGTCATGCCGACCATGACTTCGACTTCGCCTGACAACATCGGCTGAACGAGCACTCCTTCCATCGCCTCAAGCTTGTTGGCCTGCGCAAGTCTGCCTCGGATCGCCTTGAACGCCGCTCGTACCGCTTGTTCGTTTCTGAGATTCAACTGCACGCCGCCGACTTCGGTCTTATGCACAATCTGATGCGACGCCAGCTTCACGGCCAGAGGGAATCCAATCTTCTGTGCCACCTTCACTGCCTTCTCCGCGGTGGTTGCGATGGCCCCTGTCACGAGCGGAACGTTCATTACTGCAAGGAGCGCTTGGGTTTCTTCAGTTGAGAGCCAACCTGGTCCACGATTCGACAAGGCTTTGGCACAAATCGCCTTGGCCTTACCGAGGTCGGCATCGGTAAAGCTGAGCACCTGCCCGCTCGGTTGTCGACGCCAAGTCTCATAGGCAACGGCATGGCGGATGATGCGTGCTGGAATTTCAGGGTGCCGATAGGTAGGGATCGCCTCTCCATCGACGGTGAGTGTTCGATCCAAATCTCCCTCTGCCATCCAGCAAATATAGACCGGTTTCTTAGTATGGCCTGCCTGTCGAGCCGCGTGGACTCCCTTGATGATCCCTGCTGCCACTGGCTCATTGTCTTTCGCCCGGACCGAGACATGCACGATGATGAGGGCATCGAGTTCATCCGATATCAGCATCGTCTCGACAGCTCGTGCATGCTGCTCTTCGCTTGCAAAGCCGACCACATCGACTGGATTTCCAAGTGTTGCAATAGGAGAGAGAAAGGATGCGAGCCCAGCTTGTGTCTGTTTGGATAGCTCAGGCACGGTCAGCCCTGCTGCTGCACAGCTATCCACGCAGAGCACACCTGGCCCTCCGGAGTTGGTCAAGATCCCGATTCGCCTGCCATGAGGACGGGGTTGATTCGAGAGGCCTGTGGCCAGGGACAGAAACTCCTCTAAGGTTTTCGCGCGGATCACGCCACATTGCGCGAACAAGGCATCAACGGCCTTGTCGTTCGTCGCCAACGCAGCGGTATGCGATCCGGCCGCAGATTGCCCTGCTTGGGTTCGACCGGCCTTCAAGACGACGATCGGTTTGTTTCTGGCAACTCGTTCGGCGATCTGTCTGAACCGCCGACGCTGACGAAGCTGGAGAGACCAAGATTCACCCGTCGGGCTGCCATGATTACAGCAAGGCCGAGGCCGCCACTTTCCGAGGCGAGAGCCACACGACCAGTCGGGGGGACGATCGGGGTGTAAGTGGCATTGAGACTGATGGCGGGATCCAGGTTCATGAGGCCGAAACAGTTCGGCCCGATGAGACGAATTCCGCACCGTCGGACTTTTTCGCGTAGTTGCTGTTCGAGCGAGGTTCCGAATCCTCCTGTTTCGGCGAATCCGGCCGTGATGAGAATGGCTGCTGGAATCTGCTTCGCCGCGCAGTCTTCGATGATGGATAGGACAAGGCCTGCCGGTACGGCGATGACGGCTAGATCGACTTGAGAAGGAATATCCCGAAGAGAAGGGAACGTGCGAAGGCCTGCGATCTCAGTCGCATGAGGATTCACGGGGATGATCGCTCCAGTGAAGCGACTGCCTTGTAAGGATTCGAGTAGCCTATGGCCGATGCTGGCCTCCTCACGCGAGGCGCCGATGACTGCCACGCTTCCGGGATAGAAAAACGGCTTCAGCGACTCGACGTTGTCTTCCTCGGAGCGAACGGCCATCAGTCTCTTTCAAACAAGAGGTTCACGTTCAATTCCACAATCAGTTAAGCCACTCGGGCTGGAGAAGCAAGACGGCTCCTAGGCCTGCCATCACGGCCACCGGCTAGTTTCAGCCAACGACCGGCACCTTCTTGCAGTTTCCGTCGGCTCAGCGTGACCACCGCGATGATCACCATGAGGCTGTCGTCAAGAATATAGGCCAGGTTATATAAGCCGAGGTAACCATAATATTCCCATGTCGGCAGCTGCTGCATCGTGAGGATCTGTGTATAGACAGCGGGAAATCCGGCTGTGCAAAGCAATTCAATCGTATTCACCAGGCAGGCCAGGAGGATGACACCTGCTACCGCACCCGTGAGGTGTTCTGCGTGAAGGATGCGCCGGATGCGGGCGTAGAGTCCGGGCTTCGCGGACTCGGGGATGCTCAGTGAAATACCTCGATGGAGCGCTAGGAAGTCCTTTACATTCACTGCTCCTATGATGAGCGCAATGCCGCCCAGGCCGATTTGCACGGCGCGTGAGAGGCCGATCAGAAGAAACATATTGAGCCAGGCGGCCATGAAGGCGAAGTAGAACAAGCCACTGACGGCAACGAATGTGCCCGCGATCAGCGCCATCTTCCGCCGGTCTTGCAGATTGACCAGCAACGACAGGAGAAAGAGCAGGACCCACATGGCGCAGGGATTGAAGCCGTCCAGCAGCCCGATGAGAACGGTGAACAGCGGAAGGCCCAGATCGTGGACGCGAAGCCGGCCGAGCCATCGCGTTTCAATGCTCTCAACCATTGGAGGCAACGCGACGCCGGGCGCCTTCCGATCCAGCTTGGCGCGAATCTCTGCTCAGGTTGTCTCTGATGACTGGAATCCGATGATGAGCTCTGTGCCTACCAGAAACGTGGGAACGCCGACCGTCGTAATACCTCGCTCCTGCACCAAAGTTATGAGTCGCTGTCGCGCGGCGGGGTCCTCAGCGATGTCGTGGAGGGCAATGTGAAGTGAGGGCTGTTCCCGTCGAAGTTCGTCGAGAAAGATCTTTGCGGCTTCGCAATGAGGGCAGCCGGCGCGAACAAAGATGTCGATGTCTGGGGTCGTGTTTGGAGCCTGAAGGGTGGTGCCACTAAAGACCAGCAGAACGAAAAGGTAGGGAATGGGCCCCAGACTACCTCTCTCACCCGTTGTACGCTGAAAGAACACAACTTCGCACTAACTGACGATGTCCGGCGGTGATATGGATCTGATGTACGACAACACATCCAACATCTGCTCGTCCGTCATTTTGCCGCGAAAGCCGTGCATCGGGCTGAACAACACGCCGTTCGAGATGGCCACCAGCAGCTCCCAATCCGTCTTCGAGCGACTGATCTGAGATCGAAGATCGGCTGGTCGGACGATTAAATCTCGGCTGTCCGGTCCGTTCCCGTCCAATTTGGCCCCATGACAACGGAGGCACTGTTGTTCGTATACTCCTTGTCCGGCCTTTGGATTCCCGCGGATCACTTGTGCCGAAACCAAGGATGTTGTGGCGAAGAGAAAGACGACGGCGACGGTCAGCATCGGTTTCATGTTCGATCCTTTCAGCGCAGGACAAGTATCGGAGAGCTTACGTGATGCACGATGGCGTGGGAGACACTCCCCAAGAGGAAGCGGGAAATGCCCTTGCGCCCATGGGAGGTCACGACCACCAAGTCCATATCCTTGGCCTCCTGCTCAATCACCGCTGCCGGATTGCCTTGAGCGACTTTCGTGCTGACCATATAGCGCGGGCTCAAGAGCTTGCCGGCGGTCGATTTGACGAGCTCCTCCGCATAGCGCTCCGCGCCTTCCCACCAGGTACTGGTTCCCAGGGCGTCATAGGGATCGTTCACTCCGATCGGGATAATGGCGTGGACCACACGGAATTCTACCGGATCGGCGAGCGGATGCTCCGTCAACCATTTCACGATTCGATCCGCATCGTTTCGCTCCTCGACGGCGATGAGGACCCGTTGCACTTTCCGCGCGGCTCCCCTGACGATCAACGTCGGGCGGGAGCTGTGCATGAGCACCCGATGGGACACACTTCCGAGGATAGCCTCGGACAGACGGCTTCGTCCGCGCACGCCGACGACGACAAGGTCGGCGGAAAGGTTTGTGGCACTGTCGAGGATGAGCTGAGCAGGACTGCCGATTTCGTTCACCTTCCTGATCGACGTCACCTCTGCCGGGACCATGGCGGCAGCGCGCTCCAGCAGCTGGCGCCCCGAATCGACCATCGCCTTGCGGAAATCATCATACCCTTGCACGTTGCCGGCTTGGGCCACCACCGGATGTTCCAAAATCCCTAAATCGACGCCATGAACCAGCGTGACATCCGTTGGATGATAAAGCTGGAACGTCTGGGTGACAGCGGCGAATGCCTGATCCGACCAATCAACACCGATGACGACTCTCATGTCACAACCTTTCCCATCCACACATTAGAAGAGTGGATGTGGCGCGGTCCCGAACGGAAGCACACGCGGTGATTCACCCACATTGCCGCGAATACGCCACGCTCCGTCTTCGAGGACGAGATAGTGTACTTCTTCATACCAGCTGTCGATGGGGACATACAGACCGCTGGTCTTCGACCTGGCCCAGAGATGGCCGGTACAGGTGACCTCCAGCACCGCATCGCGACCCGATCCGACTTTGGCCATTTTTGTGAAGAGATGGGTGCTGGCAATCTCCTGATACTCGTCAAAGAGGTCCTTCCAGATTTTGCGAATATCCTCTCTCTTAAGCCCATGGTAGTTGTACTGCGGAGAGTAGATGGCCATGACCTTTTCAAGGTCGTGGGCTTTGATGGCTCCTTCGGCCTGCTCAAAGGTATCGACAACGGCTTTGAGCGTGGCCACATCGACTTCGATCACCGAACCGGATGGAGGAACGACGATTTTTGCCTCTGCTGTCCCGATGCCGGCAAGAAAGCCGATCAGGATGGTGAGATGAATGACTGCTCTCAATAGGGAGCTACCTTGTAAGCTCACTCACCCCTCCTTCTGTTGCCGTCCTCATGTCAGGACAGAATCACCTGTCATCTCGTCCATGTGACGCGCACAAAATCTTCGTCTTGGTCGTAATGCAACTCCAGCTCGCCGTGATAGGCATGCGTCAAACCTTCGCCGATGCGCCTTGGTAAATGGCTGTCGGTCGTGGAAATGACAAGACCTTCAGGCCTGATGTCGATCGACATAATTCGAGAGAGCGGGTGCTCCTTCTTTTCTACTTCCTCCGTATTCTTCACCAGACCGAGCACCTGTTCATGGTGCTCGTCTTTGAAACTGCCTTTGAGTGTGACGAATCCCTTCGGGTACTTGTCGCGGATCCGCATGCAGGCGGGGCAGATGACCTCGTCGGCGTCGGCCGGCTTCGTGCCCCAGGTCCACCGCCCCTTGTGAAACGAGGCCCCGCATTCGGTGCAGACGGTCGGCTCTTTGAGCTTCCCGCGCAGCTTATAGGTGTCGTGCTGATACTCCTGGACGGTCCGATCATGTCGAGCCCCCAAGCCTGCCGCTGTCTTCGTGTTCGCGGTCATGCGTGCTCCCTTATCGTGGCGGCGAGGCCGTTGAAGACTGTGGCTGCTCCTTCCATCCCAACAGCGACTCTTCCGCCAAGTTCAAATACTCCACAACATCATGATCGCTGACCTGTGCAAAATCGATATAGTGGTGCCCCACGGCCAAGAATGGGTCCGGTGTGGCAAGGACTATAAATTCGTCCACCTGCATGCAAGCCTCCCGAATGGTCTCCATTGGGCCAACCGGAATAGCCGCAATCAGGCGGCGCGGTTTGAGGTGTCTGATGGACTGGACGGCTGCGAAGAACGTGGAGCCGGTGGCGATCCCATCATCCACGAGAATGACGATGCG